>NZ_JAELTZ010000005.1:0-131870 GCF_016429115.1 Aquitalea sp. ASV15
TATCGAACAGGCCGACAAACGGCACCTTGACCGGCACGCCAAACAGCCGGTACTTGCCATCTTCGCCGTGCTCGCACAGCTCCAGCAGCCAATGCAAGAAGGCGCGCGCCTCGGCCGCACCACGGGAGAAGCCATATACATGCACCCGCAAGCCAGCCAGCTTGGGCGCTTGCTGCACGTCCAGATGCTGGATGATGGAGGCCATGCCATTGCGCATGGCCTGGCGGCGGCGCTGGCTGGGCGGTATCGGCCCCTGCCGCTTGGTGTCCCACTGGTTGAGCTCGCCATTTACCATGTCGCAGGCAATACGATAGGCCTCATCATCCGGCAAGTCTTCCGGTTTGTCCGGGTCCGGGCTTTTCGATTTGCGCAGCGCATCAATCAGCCGGGTCAGCCCCCATAAAATACGCATCTGCCCGCCGCTGGCGTATTTCAACCCGGCAGCGGAGAAGCTCATTTCATGGATTTCCTTGAACTGGGTGCCCACCCCTTGCAGATAGTAGGAGAAATAGCCATCCCTACCAGCTTTCTTTCCCTGGATGGAGGCCTGAAACAAGCGGGCAATATTGGAATGGCTATTATTTGGCAGGTCGGTTTCCATATGGTTGTTGGTGCCATCGAAGAACAACGACACATTGGTCACCAGCCCACACGGGGGCGGGCGGCGCTGGGCACGCGCGGCCAGGCACACCTCCTGCATTTCCTGTTGCTGCAGATAGCGCATGTCGCGCAGCGCTTGGGCATCACTGGGGAAGGCATCCAGCTGCTCATCCCAGGGCGCGGCCAGTTGGGCGTGTTCCAGGTTTATTGGGGTTTCGGACATGACTGACCCTCCATCTGTTTGGCTTCGGCTTCCCATTGATTAATCAGCGGATATTTCTGTTTGCAGTCCAACACCAGCCTCACCTGATGGCAGGGCAGGAACACCAGATTCAGGCCGCAGGTGCTGCCATACGGCGGAATCTCCACCTGCGCGCTGTAGTGTTGGTAGGTGGTTTGCTTTTTTTTCATGTACTCGCGAAAAGCATTGCGGTCTTTCGGACCACAATCCAAGCAAGGGTTGGGGTCCTCCACCCAGCGCACGGTGGCCATCAGACCGGGGCGCCAGGTACGGGGCAGCGTGGCGCAGCACACCTCGCCGGCAAATACCGCTGACTTACCCAGAAACTCAAACTCAGCGCTGATGACGGTGTAGATGTGCGGGTTGAAGTCATACAAATGGGTGGGCACACCCATCAATCCCCCGCCCGGCCCGGCCAGGAGACTGGAGCAGGCCGCCAGCCAGGGCAGCAGCAGGCAGAGCAGCGTGCGTTTAAGCCAGCGGATGCCGTGCCGCCAGAGCTGTTGCTGCAAATAGCGCGTGTCGCGCAGCGCTTGGGCATGACTGGGGAAGGCGTCCAGCTGATCATCCCAGGGTGCGGCCAACTGGGCGTGTTCCAGGTTTATTGGGGTTTCGGACATGACTGACCCTCCATCTGTTTGGCCTCAGCTCTCCACTTGGCCAATGTGGGAAAAACCTGTTTGCTATCAATTACCAGTCGCACTTGATGGCAGGGCAGGAAGGCCAGATTGATGCCATAGGTATCCTTGTACGGCGGAATCTCCACCTGCGCGCTGTAGTGCTGGTAGCTGGCTTCTTTCTTTTTCATGTATTCACGAAAAGCATTCTCATTTTTAGGACCGCACCCCAGGCAAGGGTTGGGGTCCTCCACCCAACGCACGGTGGCCATCAGACCGGGACGCCAGATACGGGGCAGCGTGGCGCAGCACTCCTCGCCACCGGATACCCCGGCCACACCAAGAAACTCAAACGTGACGGATTTGACGGTGTAGATTTCCGGGTTGAAGTCATACAAATGGGTGGGCACGCCGATCAGCCCGCCACCCGGCCCGGCCAGGAGGCTGGAACAGGCCGCCAGCCAGGGCAGCAGCAGGCAGAGCAGCGTGCGTTTAAGCCAGCGGATGCCGTGCCGCCAGAGCTGTTGCTGTAAATAGCGCATGTCGTGCAGCTGCTGGGCATCACTGGGGAAGGCATCCTGCTGATCATCCCAGGGTGTGGCCAGTTGGGCGTGTTCCAGGTTTATTGGGGTTTCGGACATGACTTTTTCTCCATTAGCTGGCCCTCCATCTGTTTGGCGGCTTATTTTTAAGGTGCAAGCCCAGCCAGGAAAATATTGCTGCGTTGCACCGTCTTGCCGGGTGCAACGCCGTTATTTCAACGTTGAAAAAAGTGTGTACTGCTTACTTGAAAAGTGGTGCAATGTTTTTATTTAAAATTTTCAAGTAGTTGTTTGATAGCTTCTTGAATTCTTCTGTTTCTCTTTTTTCCTTGTCTTTGAAATTTTCGCTTGATGAGTTGTTTTTATTTATTGGTCGGACGTAAGTAATATAGATGTTGTTGTTTTCTTTCGAGTAAAGTTGAATAGAGGCAAGTATGGGGGTGTCAAAGGCATATTTCGTCTCGAACGTATTGCAGTCGAGGCTGGGTATTGCTTTGTTGTTGTTTGTAATTTCTTCCTCTGATTTTTCCATGTTATTTTTTTCGCATATTTTTGGCAGGTAGGTAAAGGGTATGCTTTGACTCGTCGTAATACTTAGCATGTAGTCTGGCATTTGTTCTGAATTGTTTGATGGGGTGTATAGTTCAATGCCAATCTGATTTTTACTTGCGATAAAAGACCCAGTCTCCAGTCCGCCTGGTAGTGGTCTCCACTCTCCAGGTGGAAGTGGAATGTTGAAGTTGCCTATTTTTATTTCCTTGCTGATTGATTTGTTACTGTTTATCCAGTCTTTTAGTTGATCAATGCTTTCTTTTGAAAAATAGATTTTTTCCGATTTTAATGTTTCGGCATGGCTGCTTGCCGAAGTGCAGAGAATGCTGCTTAGCATTAAAATTGCGATTGCGCTGTCACGGAGTGTGGTTGACATGGTGTGTTTTCCTTAGTGGTTGTGTGGAGATCTGTTTGGTAAACACTGGAATTAATTACTCTTGATGTGGTTATTTGTTTTACTCGTGTTTTGCAGTTGTTCATGAATAAAAGCATTGCGCTCTGGCTCGGAAAGCATATTTTTCTCATCGGCCAGTAATTGCATTTTATAAAGGAGTTTCATCATGGATTCTTTATTGTCCAGGCCAAATGAGTCAGGGGTGGATTCATGGGTTTGTTGCCATCTTTCGGCTTGCTGCCATGCGCTTAAGGCTTGTACACTGCCATCGCTCAGGTGCAGTACTTGATGCGGCCAGTCCGGCAAAGAGGAGAGCTCATCAGGGCGGTTTATCCGACAGGAAACGCCATCACGGTCTTGCCAGTGAACGGCGTGAATGGGTTCAAAAATAAACTTGAATTCGGCTGGGGATAAGTTGCTTAGTGCTATATGTATGCAGCGTGGATCGTAAAAACGAAATATCATGGGCATGATGCCCTCATTCAGTTCCACTTGCATTGCTTGTGTGAGTCGTTTGGCGAGTTGGTCTAGGTTGACGTGCTCTTCTGCCAAAAACAAAATAAGACGTGGCTCATCTTTGATGAGTTGTATTAATTCCAGTAATAATTTTACTTGTTTTTCCTGTGTTGTTTGGAAGGCAATCAATACTGGTCCTGCCTCGGCTGCCATGTGGTGTATCGTGTTTTCCAATAAAAGGCGATAACTTGGTGCTGCCGAATGATATTGAATTGTTTGCAGAATGAAATGTTGATCCTGTGCTAGATCAATCATCGCAAATAGCTGGGTTTTCTGTATTTGTTGTACATGAGTTAGCAGCTCGTCCAGCCATTCTGCTGCAGTCTGTCGTTGTGTTTTTATGACATTCAACATTAGGCATGGCCTCCTGTTAGTGGGTTGGCTTCTCTGAAAGCGCGTTCCAGGCAGGATTTGCAATTCACCTTGGTAAACGATGGAAGGGGAGTTGATTTTGCAACGGGGCCAAGGACGCTGAAATCACCAAAATGGGTAATCGGCCCTGCACCACTACCCAGTTTTAGCCCTTCGCTGCCAATGTTGATCCAGCTACCTCCAGCAGTTAGTGTGATTTCTTTGGCATTGATGATCACTTTGCCATTGGAACTGCTGATATTGAGTTCTCCCATGGATGCTAGTTGTAATGCATCTGATTGAGCTTGGATTTGAATAGGTCCTTTGTTGGCAAATAATTTGATGCCAGTTTTCATGGCAAACAGGCTGATGATTTCACTGACATTTACCGTCAGTTTTTTCATGATCGTGATTGCGGTATTGCCACTGCTGCTGATCGCCAGGGTTTTTCCCGTATTCAGGTGCATGCTGCCAGGCGTGGACAGTGCCATTCCCCTTGGGGACGTGGCGACCAGCACGGCTTCTTGCAACTGTTTGATTTGTTGCTGTAACAGTTGGTGTTGTGCTTGCCAGTCCAGCTCTTCCGCGTTGGCCATTTTTGCTGCGCTACTCATGGCGTGGGCGTTCTGGTTGGCTTCATCCAGTGTCTGGTAGGTTTCAGTCAGGTCGGTTTGCTTGCCCTGAGCGTGTTGCTGGGCATGGGCGGACAGCAGCAGTCCGCGTCCGGCGCGCAGCACGCCCCACTGCTCGCTGCGCAGCTCGAAGCCTTCCCCGCGCGGCTGGCGCTGGCCATCCACCAGGTGGCCGATGTTGAGCTGGGTCTTGCCGTATTCGGTGGCCAGCTTGATGTGTTCCTTGCCGTGCAGATCTTCCATGCGCAGCTTGTTGTGGGCGCGGGTAAGGATGACATTGCGGGTATGCCAGCCGCTGTTGATGTGATCCGGCTTGCTGCTGTCGTGCATGGCCGAGGCGATATAGGGGCGGTCGATATCGCCAGCGGTAAACGCGATGTTGACGCGGGTGCCGGCATGCAGCGGCAGGTGCAGGCCAAAGCCGCCGCCGGCAAAGGGCTTGGCCAGGCGGACCGGGCGCGAATCGCTGCCGGGGGGCCATTCATCCAGATCAAACAGAAAGCGCACCCGGTAGCGGCCATCGGCATCGAGAAAGGGGTAGCGGTAGCTATTGTTGGCCGGGCTGACCACCATGGCGGGCAGGGTGCCGTGGATGCGCGGCTTGTCGCGCAGCGCCGGTCGCCACAGGCGGTCGGCGGGGATGACGCTGAACTGGTTGTGATAGGCCTGATCGCGCGCGCCCTGATGGCGCACGGCGGTGAGCAGCCAGCCATGGGGGGCTTCGGCAAAGGCCTGGCTGAGGGTGAACACGGCGCCGGGGCGGCTGTGCAGCACATTGCCGGCCCCCTCGCCCTGGCACTGGCGGCTGAGCGACAGCTGGTGGCGCAGCAGTGCCAGGCGCTGGCCTTCGTCGGCCGTGCGCTGGCCCTCGCCCCAGTCATCATCCAGGCCATGGGCCGCCGGGGTGTCGTCGGGGCTGTCCACGCGGCTGGCCAGCGGGGTGCTGGCGCTGCGGTAGTTGAAGTCGCGGCGCTGCACGCTGTGCAGCATGGGCTGGTGGTGCAGGTCGAAGCGGCGGATCACTTCGCGGCCGACGCCTTCCAGGCCGGCATCGGGGCTGAGCGGCAGGATGGGCAGCAGCCCGCGCTGGTAATGCTCGAGATTATCGCCAAAGGCCAGCAGCGTGCGGCCATCGGCAGCGGGGATGTCCTGATAGAACAGCCCGGCGGAGGCGGCCAGGCGCTGGATGAAATCCAGATCGCTCTCGCGATACTGGGTGAGGTGTTCGAACAGGGGATAGTCGGCAGTCAGGTCGAACTGCAGGGCGCTGCCGGCTAGGCCATGCTGCTGCAGCACGGCTGCGATCACGGCGGGGATGCTTTGTTGCTGAAACAGCCGGGTGTGGCGGCCATCGGCGAGGGTGGCGAGGGGTGGGCCGATGCGAAAGCGGTAGCGGGTTTCCTGCGGATTGCTGTGCAGGCGGCTGGCGGCGCGCACCACGCCCTGCCAGCGGCGGGAGCGGTCGCTGGCGGGTGGTGGGGTCAGGCCGGGGATGGGGGGAAGGACTGTTGCGGCGGGCGGGGTGATGGTAAAGGAGACGGGCTGGTGGATGAGCTGGGCCAGGGGGAGGTGTGCCTGGCTTGAGGTGACGGCGATGTCGAGCAGGAAGGGGGTGTCGAGGGCTTCGTCGAGGGTAAAGGCGAACACGGACAGGTCCAGCCCCAGGCGTGCGGGGAAGGCGAGCTGGTAGGGGTTGGGCATGGCGGGTCCTTGCTGTGGTGGGTTGCGGTCGCGGCAGCTGCCGGGGGGCAGCTGCCGGTGGTTGGGGGTTAGCGGTTTTCTATCCAGCTATCGGAGTGGATGATGTTGCCGTCCTTGTAGGCCCAGGTAATCTTCTCGTAGCGCACGTCCACTTGTTCCAGGTGGTTGTAGCGTTCCTTGTCGATGTCCTTGATGTTGTGCATCTTGGGTTTGACGGCGACGACCTTGACGTTTTCCAGCTTCATGTTGAAGTACTCTTTTTCCTCGCCGGCATCGTCGATGCGGTACCACTTGATCTCCATGCCCTTGAGGTTTTGTCCGCTGGTGACCGCCTTGTACAGATAGGGTGAGGAGGCGTCGAACTCCTTGACGAAGGTCAGCGGGGTGTGCACGCGGGTGCCGGTGAGCTTGCCGGTATTGCCGTCGGTGGGAATGTAGACGCTATGGTCGAATTCCAGGATTTCTACCGATCCTTCACGTCCCTGCACCGTGACCGAGCCCTTGATATCGGCACCGCCGTCATCCTTGATCCACAAATACGCGGGTATGGCCATACTGTTTCTCCTTGCCGGGGCTGGCCCCGGTCGTGTTGTCCGTCCACCTGCACCGGGCAGGGGCGGTTTCGTTGACACCCTGATGTCAGCGCGTTTTGCCTGGCGGTTCGATCAGGGTGATTTCCACGCGCCGGTTTTTGCTGCGGCCGGTCGCATCGTCATTGCTGTCCAGGGGCTGGGTGTCTCCCAGCCCCTGGACAGCAAAATGGGTAATGGGGAAGGTGGTGGCGGTCACCAGCCAGCTGCGCACGGCTTCGGCACGAGCCAGCGACAGCTGCAGATTGCTGGCGGCGTTGCCGGTGTTGTCGGTATGGCCGTCGATCAATACCCGTTTGCCCGGATTGGCCTGTAGCCAGACCAGCACCGATTGCAAGGCCAGTTTGGCTTGTGGCTTGAGCACGGCCTTGCCACTGTCGAACAGGGCAGTGGTATCGAGGCGGACGACCTCGCGTTTGGGGGCGGGGGGCTGGTAGTGCCGCAGGGCCTCGTTGCTGATGCTGGCCAGGGCATGGCCCTGGTACAGCCCGAGATCCAGTCGCAGCGGTATGCCGTCGGTGGCAAGACTGTTCAAGTGGTTTTGCCAGACTTGCAGGGTTTGCGCTGCCCGGCCGCGCAGCGGTTCCTGCGTGGGCTTGAGTATCTGGAAGGCGCGCAGCCTGGCTTCGCTTTGCTGGATGAGCAGGTGATTGTTCCAGGCAGAGCTGGTGGCAAAGGCGGTAAAAAACAGCGCCGCCGTGGTGAGTAGCCAGGCCAGCCCTTGCAGGGAAGGCGGGCAGCTTAGCCGGGCCGGGAAACTGGCGAGCAGTGCCTCGGGCAGCGGCAGGGCCTGCGGTGGGGTCGCCGGCTGCTGCGCGCGCAGTCGCAGTTGACTGGCCTGGTTGGCAGCCTGTTGCCAGGGGCTATCGCCTGTCAGTTCGCCGGCACACATCCAGCCGATGGCATGCAGGGCGGGGCCGCCACGCGCTGACTGTTGTGGTAGCAGGGCTGGCAGGAGCTGTGCTGCCGTATGCTGCAGCAGCCATTGCAGGGCGATGCTGTTGTGCACGGCCTGCTGGCGGTTCTCTACGCTGCTGTGCCAGGTCTCGGTTTCCATGGCCCGGCCTTGCTGGGCGATGGCCTGTTGCGCGGCCGGATAGTCTGTGGCCGGGGCGATGGCGGGATTGGCTGGCTGCAAGCTGCCGGCCTGGGCCGGGAAGGCCGCGATGACCAGCAAGGCCGCCGGCAGGGGGTGGCCGAGTTGCTGCTGTGCGTGTTGCCAGGCACGTTGCCAAGCTGATAGTGCCGGGTCGGTGGCAGCGGCCAGCGGCTGATCGGCATTGACGACCAGCAGCAGGCCACTGACGCGGTAGTGTCCGGCTTGCCAGCCGGCCAGCTGCTCGGGATCTGCCAGCCATAGCCAGCGTTGGTGCAGGCCCTCGCGGCTGGCATCGCCTTGCATCAGGTCGGAGGCGGCTGGTCCCCCCACCAGCACGACATCGATGGTGCGGTCTGTACCGGTGTTGGCCTGCCGCAATCCGCGTTGCCACCACAGCAGCATGAGGAGCAGCCAGGGCAGGCTGAGCAGGGCGGCGCTGAGCGTAGTCAGCGGTAATGAACGCCAGATCAGCAGGAGTCCGAGTGTCAGCACCATGGGGGGAAACAGCCCGTGCCAGAGTATGCGTGGCATGTTGATTCCTTAGCTGCCGAGCTGGCTGACTGCATGGTGCAGCCAGCTTTGCAGCAGGAAGTAGACGATGAGGGCCAGGGAGCAGGACAGCAGGGCCCATAGCCAGGGGGAGAAGCTGCGCCAGTGCAGGCTGCGCCGTTTGCGCTGGGGGGTTTGCACGGGGGTGTCGATCGGCCCGATGCTTTGATCCAGCTTGTGTATCAGTTGGGTGCGCTGCGCAGGATCCTGATGCTGGTATTTGCCCTGGAAGCCGAGTGCCAGCACCAGTTGCCAGCAGGCCAGCAGCCATAGGGAAGGCGCTGGCGTGGCGAGTGCCTGGCTGATTTGTTCATACACTTGTTCGCCTCCTTGCAGGGTGCCAAAGCGCTGTACCTGCAAGGGCGTGGCTTGCCATTGCAGGCGCTGGGCTTCGGGCAGGGTGCGCAGTGCGGTTTCGTCCAGCAGGCAGCTGGCGGCGTAGATCATCTGTGCCCGGTCGCTGGCAGGTGCTCCGCTTTGGGCCAGCTGTTGGTCCAGCTCGTCCAGCACGGTCAGGCAGTGGTCTTGCCACCGGTCCGGTGCCATCACCTCGGCTTGTCCGTTCAGCCGGGTGACGATGAGGGCCACATCGCGCATGTGGCCGCGTACGCTGTGGAGGATGTCGGCTGGTTTCATGGTCTGGGCACCGCATACAGCGCCAGTTGCAGTTCTGGCAGCGAGGAAGGGAAGTAAAAGGCGCAGGACTGGGCGGCCAGCATGGCGGCAAAGGCCGGGTGCTGGGCATCCAGGGCGAAATACAGGCTGTCCACCCTGCTGGGCAGGGCCGTGGGCAGACGTTGCATGGGGCGCAGCGGAATGCCGTTCAGTGCAGAGGACATGATGCGGGCGACATCCTCAGGTGCCCCGGCCTTGGAGACCTTGGGCAGTTGCTCTTGCAGCAGGTGCAGCGGCATGGCGGCGTGCACCGACAGGTAAAAATCGGCACCTTCGCGCAAACGGGGGTCTTGCAGATGGGCGATCCACAAATTGGCGCCGTCACGCTGCAAGGGGAGCAGCACCACCGGGGTGGGGATGACGGTATCCAGCAGATCGCGGATCAGGCTGTCGAGCTGACCGAAGACCGGGCCCAGCTGCTGGTGGTCATAGGCCGGGATATCGTTCAACTGGCGTTCCAGGGCAAAGGTACAAAGCATGCCGGCCAGTCGCGACAGGCACAGATAGGCGTGGTAAGGGTGTATGCCGGGTAATTGCGACAGCATGCGCAGTTCTGGCCAGCACTGCCCCAGGGTATTCATCAGCCACAGCAGGCTGATGTCGGAGAGCAGGTAGTCGGCCGCCTGCTGGGTGCGCTCGCGGCGCTGTTGCTGCAGGCTGTCCTGCCTGGCTTGCAGTAGTTCGCCAAGCTGCTGCAGGCGGTTTTGCAGTGCAGGCAGGGCATGGCAGCACAGCAGGGGGGGGATGAAGTCCGGGTCGCAGGCAAAGCGGTTTTGTGCATTGCGCTGCAGTCGGGCCAGGGGCAGCTTGCTCATGCCATCCAGTGATTCGCCATCAAACTTCAACAGCAGATTGAGCTGCTCGACGGCCAGCTCGTCTTCCTGTTCTCCCATGTGGTCGGCCACGCGGGCAAAGCTCTGCTGATACCGCCGTGGTATGTCAGCAGGCCCGACGCTGCCCTGATGCAGATTGTTTCCCATGGGGTTGAGCGCTGGCAGCGCCAGCCAGACGGTGACGCTGTCCACTGTGGCGGGCAGCTCATCCAGATGGCGTGGCGCAGGCAGGTGGCCGCTCAGTCGCTGGTCGAAGGCGCTGCCATCGGGAAAAATGCCCGCCAGGCTATCCAGCCTGACCTGTCCCTGATCCAGCGCGTGTTCATCCAGCAGGATGGCGGACAGCCCCCAGGGAAAGGGGCTGGCCAGTTCGGCCAGCTGTTGGCGCTGGGCGGCTTGCATGGCTTCTTGTTGTTGAAACAGCTGTGGCAGGAGCAGGATGCCTTCGTGCCAGAGTGGTTTGTGAATGCGCAAGCTGAATATCCTTCAAAAATGATGGCCTGAATGCATGGTCGCTACGGCGATCAGCCATGGCTAAACGGTTCGGGAATCAAGGTACGGTGGAGTAAGCCTGTGAGCTCCGTGCTAGCGGCGGGTCCGCAGATGACTGCGCTGGCGCCGTCAGTAGCCGCAGGCGCACGGCCTGGTCCGGGCTGAAGTAGCTGCCAAAGCGCACCAGTCCGGCCTGTTTCAGATGGCAGACCAGCTCATAACCCAGTACATCGCTGTGCTGGGCTTCCAGCAGCTGGATATCGATGCTGTGCAGCCGCGGTTCGTATTTCAGCAGCGTGCTGGCGATGCTCTGACGCAATTGATGCGCGCTGGCAGGCAGGTGGCGGTAGATCAGTGACAGATCAGGCAGGCCGTAGTCAGGCAGATGCTTGAGCGCACCTTGCCGGCTGTTGAGAATCACCCGGATGTTGTCCATCACGCTGAGCAGCAGCTGGGTGGCATCGTCCCAGTCGTATACCGTGCTGCCATCCTGGAAGTTGCCTAACAGTTTCTCGTAGAGGGAGGGGCCGCTTTGCCGGTGACGCATGATCATTTCCCCTTTGCTTTGCTGGCCGCTGCTGCGCTTGCGGGCTGGGGTGGCGGGCTGGCTGGTGTTTGCGGGACTGCCGCTGCCGGCTGGGGAAGCGGGTGTGGCAACTGGCTGATAAGGATCTGGCTATCCTTGACTTCCAATTTGGCCGGGGTGTCATTGTCCAGCACGCTGATGGGCAAGCCGATGCGCCAGATGGCTTGTGGTCCGTTCTGGCGAAACAGTGCGACGATCGCGATCTGCCCGGCGTTTTCGTCCAGCGGCTGGTCGAGGCTGTAGCTGCTGTCCGGTGTCAGCACAAAGTCGTGGCGTGCCAGCAGCTCATCACCCAGTATTTTCTTGTCGTCGCCGAGTATCTGTTCGTAGCTGGCGGCGCGGAATGCCTTGCCATCCCGCAGCTGATAGACGCGCACCACCACCGACAAGGAGCGCCCCTGTTCATCCGGGTTCAATGCGGCCCTGGCGGTCACATCCAGTTTTACGGTCTTGATGCGCGGATAAAACACTGCCTCGGTCAGGGCTTTGCTTCCGTCCTTGACGTATTGCCAGGCACCGCAGCCGGCAAGGCCGAGGACCAGCAGCAACAGCATGATGCGCAGGGCGTGGCGCATGGGGGGGTTCTCCTGTTTGAGCGGAATCGGGCTAGGCATGTAGCCTGCCTAGCGGAATCAGCGGGTCTCTGGTCTGGGCTGCCAGCAAGGCAGGCTTCAGATGGGCATCGCGGCCAAGCCTGGCACCATGGCGTGATAGCCGCGAAGGAGGCCATGCATGACGGGGCAGGCTGGCAAACAAGGCCAGGTCCCAGCGCAGGCCCAGATAGCCGCGCAGGATGGTGCACAGCTCGGCATGGCTTGGCTGGCCTTGTTGCAGCGGGCCGAGCTGACTGCTGTCTTGCAGATGCAAGATCAGTTTGACGGTGCGCTGCACATCGAGCAGGCGTCGTCCCAGCACCAGGCTGCCCGTTGCCATCCGGCTGTCCCGGCCTAGCCGACTGGCGGGGAGCGGGACCATGCGCGGGTAAAAACAGTTGATCTCGGGCCTGCTGTCCGGCAGCACATGCAGCACCGCTGCGCGCAGGCCATCGGCGGTACGGCTGCGCTGGCTCATCGGCCCGAGCAGTGCCAGCCAGCGTGCCGGGCTGAGTGCAGGCGCAGTGCCGGGGATGGCGCGGCCTGTCAGGCCAAGCAAGGCCCTGGATATCCGGTCTTGTCCTCCGGGCTGGAAGCCGACGGGGTAGTGATATTTGCGCCAGATGGCGTAATAGCGGGTGACGATGCGGTGATGGAACAGATCAAGAAAGTCTGCCAGGACCTCGTGTCCTTCCCTGCGGGTGACGAGGTCATTGCCGATATGCAGGGGCAGGATGCCATCCACGCCGGTAAGCCCGAGAAAACGGGTCTGCACGGCGGGAGCCGCTGGCCCTGCATCGCTCATGTCCTCCGGCTGATAGGCCAGTTCCGCCGTGGGAAAACCGAAACCCGGACGCGACCGGAAGCGGATGGGGTCGGCTGCGATGCTGTCCTGGCTGGCAAACCGCGCGGCATCGGGCCGGGCCAGTTCCACCAGTTCGCAGAAGCGATAAAAATTGAAGCGGCATGCCTGTTCCAGCAGGCTCTGTATCAGAGGGGAGGGCGGCTGCATGCACGGTCCTCCCCGCAGAAAATCTGTCCCGTTGGCTGGAGCAGAACGCGCAGACGGGTAAACAGGTTGAGATCGGCATAACCGGCGAGAAAGTGGTCCAGCAGGGTGGCAAACAGGTAGAGATCTCCCTCTCCGGTAAAGCCGGCCTGATCCAGGGTAATGGTGATTTCAACGCCGCTCATCACGCAGCCGCGCTCCACTTTGCGGACCAGCTGATGCGAAACATCGACAATAGCCTGCAGCCGGCGGCGGTTGAGTTCGTCGTGGGTCCAGTCATACAAGGCCAGGGTGCCGCGCAAGGTTTCCGTATTCAGCAAGGACAGGTAATTGCTGGCCATATGCGACAGGACCCGCCACTGGAAGCGGTCTTCCCGCGGCGGGTGGCAGGGCAGGCTGGGTGGAAGCAGATTGCAGATCGCCACGACCGAGGCATTGTCTTGCAGCAGGGTCAGCAACTGCGTCTGGCGCAATGCCTTGCGCGGCAGCATGCCGTTGGTGCCGGTGACCTGCAGCGACAGGGTTTCGCTGAACAGGCTGTTTTGCTGATGCCAGGCGTGCCCGCCCAGCATCAGCCAGGTGTCGTAACGTCCGCTGGCGCTTTGACGCTGGCTGCTGTGGTAATAGCGCTCGGGTGCTTCGTGGCGCAGCATGCCGCCACGGTGGCGAAAACTGCTGAATGGCAGATAGGCATGGCGTTGACCGGTATGGTGGTCAAAAGCCTGCACGCTATCGACGGAGAAGACTTCGACATGGGCGGCATCCTGTAGCCGGGGGATGACGCGATATTCGGTGGAGAGGTGGTCGACATGAATCGGCTCGGTTTCCACTTCGAACAGATTGATGGCCGGGACGCAGTTCAGTTGAAAGGCGCGCTGGTCGAAGGGCAGTCCGGGAGGAAAGCTGCTGCCGAGACTGATTTCGATGTCGAACCGGCCGTCTGTCGGCAATTGGCTGGTCTGGATGCCTTGCAGTTCGATAAAGAGGAATTTTTCCCGGAAGGCAAAGTATTCCATCAGCAAGGGATAACCGCCATGCGCAGTGGCCGGTCTGGGCCACAGCGCGTCATCCGGGTCGAAGCCGGTTTGCCGCAGGCTCAGGTCGGTGGCAATCACGGTTTCTTGCCCGCTGGGCTTGAGTGTTAGCCGGACCTGCGGCCGGGTCAGTGCGTGCAGCAGGGCAAAGGCAACCGGCGCATCGGCATTGAGAAACAAGGGCAGCCGGGACAGGTCCAGACTTTCGCGATTGGCCTGTGCTTCCAGCAGGAAACCCAGGCGGATCAGCTGGCGGCCATCGTCCTGCTCTTCCAGCTGTGCCCGCTGCAGCTGCAGCGGGAGCAATTGCAATGGCCGGGTGGTGCGGTAGTGGCAGCGGATGCCTGCCGTGCCGACCGGATCGCTTTGCACCGCGGTGCCGCTGGCCAGATGCTCTGCCTGTTGCAGCACCCCTGTGGCAGGCTGAAACGACATGACGGTCAGTGACGGTATCATGCGCAAATAATGTGGCCACAGCAGACTGACCAGGTTTTCGGTCAGCTCTGGCAGATCGTCATCCAGTTTTTGCTGCAATTTGCCCATCAGAAAGGCAAAGCCTTCCAGCAGACGCTCGACCATCGGGTCCAGATCGCCGACCCGGTCAAGGTTGAGCTGCGCGGCGCGGTCGGGATGGGCTTGGGCGAATTCCTTGCCCGCGTCGCGCAGATAGCGCATTTCGGCTTCGAAGTAATGCAGGGTTTGGTCATCCATCGGCAGTGGCTCAGCTTCAGTAGCTCGGTAAAAGCGCGCTACGCAAGGGGTTGAGCAGGCTGAGTTCCTGCTGTAAACGCTGTAACTGCAGATTCAGCTGCTGTTTGTCGTTTTCTTTCCGGCCGCGGCTGCGCAGTAATTGCTGGTAGGTGAGCTTGACTTCAAAGGCCAGTTCCGGGTCCCACTGGCAGATGGCAGGGCTGCATACCTGGCTTTCCAGTCCGCTGGCAATCCCCAGCGCAATGTCTGCCCTGCCGTTGGCTTCCGCCAGCCGGGCTGTCAGCAGCAGGCGTTCGGTCTGACCACGCATGCCGCGTGGCTGCGGCAGGGTTTGCAGCCAGGCCAGTGCGGTTTCCAGCCCTTGCTGTTCTGCCAGCAACCGGGCTTCCTGGCTGATGTCTTGCAAGGACGGGTCGCTGCCCGCGTTGGCATAGGTCGGTGTAATGGCCTCTCCGGCGCTGATGTCATGCACGACTGCATGGCTGGCCAGCCATTCCAGCGTGGTGTCGTCGGCAAAGGAGCTGCCATCGGCAAAGCGCAGCTGCTCGATATCCGGTAGGCGGTGCCGCATCAGGGCAATATCGCTCAAGGCAATGTCACGCCATTGTTGATAGTCCTGCCCCAGCTGGCCGAGTGCTTGCCAGGCCATATACTGCAAGTCCAGCCAGAAGTGATTGGCTGACTCCAGAAAGGCGGCATCGATTTTTTCCAGCAGGCCGTGCCATTGTTTTTGCAGCAGCAGGCGCTTGAGCTGCTGGCGTAATTCCGGGCGTGGTCCGGCCAGCCTGGTCAGCAGTTGACCATTGTGTGGCGGGGGGTGCAGTACGCTATCCCAGCGCACCACCCGCGCCAGGCGAAAGGCGGCGAAGGCGCCATGAGGTTGTTGGCGCAGATAGCTGCACATGGCGCGCAGACTATCCATCAGCATCTGGCTGGAACGAATCGCTTGATCCTGATAAGGGGTGTGCTGGAGCAGGCCGTCGGGCATGGCGGCGTCTCTGGCGACACTTTCCTGCGCATCCTCCTGCTGCAGTCGGGCCTGCAAGGCAGACCAGGCTGTTTGCAGTCTGGCGTCATGCCCTGCCCATGCCTCCAGCACGGCCTGCAGTTGCTGACGCAGAGCTGGTTTGAGTGGTGCAGGGGGGCTTCCTTGGGCATCCAGCCAGTCCAGTACCTTGCTGCTGCCAAGCCAGGCCAGGGTAGCGTGACGGGTTTCGTTGCGGCGTGGATGCAGTTTGTTGCCATACAGCCGGATGAGCGCTTCCAGGAATTGCAGCCCCTGCAGCAAGCCCTGCCAGCCTTGCTGGCGGATCCAGGCATACACCAGATACACCGCAGGGCGTAAATCCTTGCCTTGCTGTAACAAGACTAGACAGTCCCGCTCCAGGGCGATGCTATCGAGGCCGGAGAGCAAGGCCAGGTTTTCCTTGACCTGCAAAAACAGCTCATTGTTGCCGACATCCTCTCCGCAAGGATGCTCGGGTTGGCAGGCTTGCAGCGGTTCAGCAAAGGGCTGCTCTGCCAGGCTGGTGTTGTCCTGTCCGATCAATCGATTGAGCCAGTCCGGTTTCATGGGCCGTGGTGTTCCTGTAGTGGTCTGTGCGTGACTGCCTGCGCTGACTTTCGGGCGGCTTGCCCATCCGGGAGCAGATGGGCAAACCGCTTGGTCTCAGCGCTTGGCCCTAGCTCTTGGCCTTGGGCATTTGCGATACCAGCGACAGGCTGATATCCATGCCCTCGACCTGGAAGTGCGGCACGATGAACAGCTTGATCTTGAAGAAACCGGGGTTGTCCTCGATGTCCTCCACCACGACTCTGGCCTCCCGTAGCGGGTGGGAGGCTTGCAGTTCATCGCCGGGGTCGGTCATTTCGGTGACCAGGTTCTTGACCCAGCTGTTGAGCTCCAGCTCCAGCACGCGCCTGTCCTTGGTGGTGCCGATGTTTTCGCGCTGGATCAGCTTCAGGTAGTGGGCGATGCGCGACAGCAGGAAGATGTAGGGCAGGCGGGCATTGATGCGGCTATTGGCGGTGGCTTCCCGTGTTTCATACAGCACCGGCTTTTGTGCCGAGTTGGCCGAGAAGAAGCAGGCGTAGTCGCGGTTCTTGTAGAAGGACAGTGGTGAAAAGCCGAGATTGGCGAATTCGAACTCGCGTGTTTCCGGAATCAGCACTTCGGTGGGGATCTTGATCTGGTTGCCGGTACCCAGGTCGTACAGGTGGATGGGCAGATCTTCCACCAGGCCGCCGGCTTGCGGGCCGCGAATCTGCACGCACCAGCCATTGTGGATGAAGCTGCGCACCATATTGGCGGCAAAGGCAAACGCTGCGTTGGCCCACAGATAGCGCTGGTGGTCGGGGCCTTTTACCTGTTCGCTGTAATTGAAGCTGCGCACCGGGACGGTGTCCTGGCCGTAAGGCAAGCGTGCCAGGAAGCGCGGCAGGGTGAGGCCGACATAGCGGGCATCGTCGGTGTCGCGGAAGCTTTTCCACTTGATGTATTCGGCACGGTCAAAGTAATTGGCCACATCCTGGATGGCCGCCACTTCTTCCATGCTGTCCTTGCCGAAGAAGGCGGCACCGACCGAGGCAATGAAGGGCATGTGGGCGGCGGCTGATACTTTGGAGACATTGCGCAGCAGGGCGATGTCCTGCGGGCCGCGGTCGAATTCGTAATCGGCAATGATGGCACCGATGGGCTCGCCACCCGGGGTATCGTATTCCTGGATATAGGTGTGGCGGTACAGGCCGCTCTGGATGACTTCCGGGCTGTCTTCGAAATCCTGGCGCAAGGCGTCTTTGGAGACGTCCAGGATTTCAATTTTGACGTTCTTGCGGAAATCGGTACGGTCCACCAGGAATTTCAGTCCGCGCCAGGCCGATTCGGTGCGCTGGAAATCCGGGTGATGCAACACGGCATCCAGTTGGCGGCTGATCTGGGCATCGATGCGGTCGATATGATAGTCCAGCAGGCTTTTGTCCAGCCGCTCCACTTTCATGGCTGATTCTTGCACCATTTTCAGGAATACATTGACGGCGACGGCAATGCGTTCGTCGATGGAGGATTCGGACAGGGCATCCTGGTTCTGGAACACTTCAAAAGCTGGGGCATGGCTGACCGGACTGAGCTTGATGCGTGTGCACAAGGCGCTATACACGCCGCTGTCCTGTTCCGTGTCATGTTCCAGCACGGTGCTGCTGTTTTCCTGAGGGCTAATTTCCATGATGTTTTCCTTGGTAGTCAGACTTGCGGGGTGTCCAGCGGGGCAATGTGTTCCAGCTCTGCGCGCAGGCTGCGCGACAGCTTTTCGTCCTTGAGGATTTTTTCCAGCTCACGACGGAAGGCAGCGTTGTCGAGCAGATTGGATTTGAGGTCGCGCAGCAGATTGCGCATGGCCAGCAGGGCACGCAGCTCGGGGATCTGCCGTACCACCTGCTCGGGGTGAAAATCCTTCATGGCGCTGAAACTCAGCTTGACTGGCAGCTCGGAACCATCGGCGGCCAGGGTGTTGTCCACACTGAGCTGCAAGGCAGGCTGGTAATCGGCCAGCACTGCATCAAAGTTGTTCTTATTGATGGAGTGTTTGGTTTTGTCGCTTAGCGCGGTGCCATCGTCGCGCTGGCTGAAGTCGCCCAGTACCAGCAGCTTCAGCGGGAGTTCCATTTTTTTCTGGGCACCGCCGGTATGCAGGTCCAGCGTGATATTGACGCGGGCGGGGGGGACTTCTTTCTGAAAACTCTCAGCCATGGTGTGTTTCTCCAGTGATGTACAGCAAGGTTCAGGACATTCCGCTTAAGCTGCTTATGCTGACTATTTGTAAGTCTTTGATAAAAAATAAATTTTTCTTTTCAAAACCCTATTGCATAAAAATTTTGCAAGCAATAGCCATTTGTCTTTATCTGAAAATGCTTAATGGATTGAGGCAAAAACCGGGTCGTCGACTGGGGAATTGTTGGCCTGGCTCGGATTAATACGAGGCTTGCCACCAGGTGCGGCGGGCTTGCTGGGGGAGGTGGGGCTATGGCAGACGGGAATGCCTGCTTGTCCAAGGGCTGATTTGTAACTGGTGATGCCGACCGGCTTGGCTAGCGGTCAGGGAAGCGGGCGCAAGAGGTGACAGCCCCGTCCTGTTTCTGGACAGGGCGGGGCTTGCATGGGCTGGCAATCTGTTCGTGCTGTGCTGATGCGGCGTGCCGCGGCTCACACTAGCCCTGCACCGGCGTGACTGGCGCCAGCAGAGCTTAGTAGCTCAGGCCAGGGATGGCGTAGTCGCGCAGGCGGTAATAGAGCATGCCGGCCGCCTGCAGCGGCACGCGCAGCAGCTTGCCGCCGGGGAAGTCGGGGTTGGACAGGCGCATGAACTGTTGCAGCAGGTGGCTGTCGCCGAGAATGGCATTGGCCAGTACCCGGCCCGCCGCACAGGTGGGCACCACGCCGTGGCCGGAGAAGCCTTGTGCCCAGTACACATCGCCCCGGCAGCCGAAGTCCGGCGTGCGCGGCACGGTGATGTCGATATGGCCGCCCCAGGTGTGGGTGATGCGATAGGGGGCCAGCTGCGGAAATACCCGCAGCAGGTCGGCGCGCATGCTGGCGGTGAGATTGGCCGGGGTGCGGCCGGAATAGGTGCATTTGCCGCCGAACAGCAGGCTGCGGTCGGCCGTCAGGCGGAAGTAATCCAGAATGAACTGGTTGTCCGACACCGCCATATTGCTGGGCAGCAGTTGCCGCGTGACCTCTTCCGGCAAGGGTTCGGTGGCAATCATATAGGTGCCGACCGGCATGATCCTGCGTTCCAGCGCCGGGTCCAGCTGGTCGATATAGGCATTGGTGGCCAGTACCAGCTTGCGGCAGCGGATCTTGCCCTGTGCCGTTTGTACCTCGCAGCCATTGGCCCTGCTGGTGTAGGACAGGGCGCGGGTCTGTTCGAAGATGGCCACGCCCTTTTCTTCTGCGGCACGGGCCAGCCCCAGGATGTATTTGAGCGGGTGAAAATGGCCGCCTTCGCGGTCGATGAGGCCGGCCACATAGCGCTCCGAGCCGACATGCTGCGGCAGGTCCTTGCGCGGGACGAACTGCAGCGCCTGATAGTCGTAATGGCGGGCGGCGTGTTCCTGCCATTCCGACAGCAGGCGGATGCGCTGCCACAGCACCGAGGTCCACAAATGCCCTTCGGCCAGCTCGCAGTCGATGTGGTGATGGCTGATCTTGTGCCGGATGTCGGCAGCGGCGCCGCGCAGCAATTGCCAGATTTCCCGTGCGGTTTCCAGCCCCAGCGCCGCTTCGATGGGCGGCATGTCGCAGGAAAAGCCCAGAATGAGCTGGCCGCCATTGCGTCCGCTTGCCGCCCAGCCCACGCGGCTGGCCTCGATCACCGCCACATTCACCCCGGCATCGGCCAGATTGTGTGCGGTGTACAGGCCGGTATAACCGGCTCCCACCACCAGTACGTCGACATCCAGATCCTGGCACAGCGGCGGGCGTTCGACTTGTTCGGCCTGGCTGCTGGCGGCATACCAGCTGGGTGGGTAATGTGCGCTGGATTCAAACATGGCGTCTCCTGTGTGGTGGCGCGGGCGGGGCTCAGTGACTGGCGGTATAAGCCCACATCACCTGGGTTTCGACGGTGCCGGGGTTGCGATAGCGGTGTGGCCGGCTGCTGTGGAAGCTGAAGCTGTCGCCGGCTTGCAGCTGATGGCATTGTTGGTCCACCCATAATTCCAGTTCGCCACACAGCACCATGCCGCCCTGATCGCCACCATGGCTGAGGCTTTGCTGGCCGGAACTGGCACCGGGGGCAAAACGGGTGAGCATCAGTTGCAGGCCGCTGCCAAAGCCGGGGGACAGCAGGGCATCGCTGACGCCCTCGGCGTAGTGCAAGACCGGTCGATGTGCCTGACGCACCACCAGCCCGCGTTCGTGCCGGGGGGCCTGGCTGAAGAACACGCTGTAGGGGACGGCCAGTACGCTGGCCAGCTTGTTCAGGTCAGCCACGCTGGGCTGGCTTTTGCCACGTTCCAGCTGTGACAGGAAGCCGACGGAGCGGCCGGTGGCTTCGCTGAGCTGCTGCAAGGACAGTTGGCGCAGCTTGCGCAACTGGCGGATTTGTTCGCCCAGCCAGGCCGGATCGGGTTGGCTGTCGGGCGGGAGCGGAGCGGTATGGGCGGATGTCATGTCCGCCAGCATACGGGGGATGTGCGGATTTTGTGAAAAAATAATGCAAAATTTTCACTGCTGGAAAATTTGTGTTGTATTTTTTCAGGAATGCCAGCGGCCAGTGAGTGCAGCTACCGCGCTGGCGGGGTGTGTGACTGCGGAGCAAGGTCGTGGGCTGTCGCCTTGGCGCCGCTAACAAAAAGCCTGCTGCTGCGTTGCGCCTCCTTGTCGTACTCCTGGTACTGTCTGCGTCGGCGCGCCTTGCCCCAGCGACGCTAGGCCATTTTGTCACCCGCTCTTAAGCGCCAGCGCGTTTGACCTGGAAGCCCAGCTTTTGCAGGGTGGCAATGACGGTGGTGACATGATCGCCCTGGATTTCGATGTTGCCATCCTTGACGGTGCCGCCGCTGCCGCAGGCATTTTTCAGCTGCTTGCCCAGTGCCGTCAGGCCGGCACTGTCGCGCAGCACGCCCTTGACCAGGGTGACGGTCTTGCCGCCACGACCCTTGTTTTCGCGGCTGACGCGCACGATGCCATCACCGCTGGGCAGGCTGTCTTGCTGGCAGCGACAGGCGTCAGCAGGCTGGCGGCAGTCGGGACACATGCGGCCGTGCTCGGTGGAGTAAACCAGGCCGCCGGAGGAGGATTTCGATTTCATATTGCTGACAGGTAAACAAGGCAGCCGGCAGTCTAGCGCCAAATGCCGGGCAAGACGATAGCTGCCCTTTGCCTGGCGGCTGGCAGCGTTTCTGGCAAGGGGATGGAGATGCATGCGGCGGGCCGGGACAGCACGCCCAAAAAAAGTGCCAACCCGGTAAGGGGTTGGCCCGAGAGTAAAGCCGAGAAGAAACAACGGAACAAGAGACAATCCAGCGCAAGCCGCTGGCTCGGGACAGATTGTCGCCTTGTTATGTGACAGCGGCTTGACGTCTCGATGAAAAAACCGCGAAGCATGCGGCGGTGTTCAGTCCGGCAGGCTGTCGAACCGCGTCAGTACCTCCTGCAGCTCGGCGCGGCTGATATCCAGCTCCAGCATGGCGGTAAGGGTGATGAACAGGCCGACAAACATTTCGGCGGAAGCCATGTCCAGCAGCTTTTGCCTGGCCTGACTGCTGCTGAGCGGGCATTTGCTGGCGATCAATTCCGCCACGGCCTGCAGCAAGGGGGGATGAGCTACCAGCTGCAGCAGGGATGAATCGGCCTGGATGGCAGGAAGGCGTGGCTCTGCCGTGATCAGGATGCTGTCCCGCTGCAGGATATGGCGGCTGGAGGCCCCGATGCGGATTTCATGCGGACCGCTGTCGACCACCCAGCTGGCATGGGCCGGGTCGTAATAGGCAAAGTCCTCGCGTTGCAGCGTGAAGTGGGCGGTGCGGCTGGCACCGGCCGGGATATCCAGTTTGACAAAAGCGCGCAGGGCCTGCGGCGGACGCGCCAGTGGTGATGGCGGCGGGGCGATGTAGAGCTGCACGATCTCCTTGCCAGCGCGCCCGCCACGATTGTGGATGTCGATGCTGACCGTGAGGGTGGCGTGTTCTGTCATGTCGTGGCTGGAGAGCTGCAGGTTCTGGTAGTCGAAACGGGTGTAGCTCAGGCCAAAGCCAAAGGGAAACAGCGGCGCCATCTGGCGCTTGTCGTAATAGCGGTAGCCGACAAACAGGCCCTCGCCATAATGATGACGGTCATTTTCACCGGGATAGTGCAGATAGGCCGGGGTTTCTTCCAGGCTGTTGGGCAGGGTGGTGGTGAGCTTGCCGCTGGGGTTGTTGTGGCCAAACAGGGTGGCGGCCACCGCATGGCCCATGCCCTGGCCGGCAAAAAAGCATTCCAGTAGCGCTGGCACCTGTGGCAGCCAGGGCATCAGCACCGCATCGCCATTGCACAGCACCACCACCAGCCTGGGCTGTACCGCGGCCAGCCTGCTGATCAGGCGGTCGTGGCTGGGCAACAGGCCAAGGTGCTGACGGTCGCCATTTTCACCGTCCATGCCGATGGGGGTGCTGACAAACACCACCGCCACCTCGGCGGCGGCGGCGATGGCGCAGGCTTGTTCTAGTGCCGCCTCATCGTCGTGTTCGTCGTCCGGCGCGCCGATGGCGTAGTCAAGGTGCAGCTCTGCCCCGGCCAGGGCGCGGATTTCATCCAGCGGGCAGTCCAGCTGCCAGGGCTGGGTGGTGGCGCAGCCCGAGCCCTGGATCACCGGCTGCCGTGCCGGTTTGCCAATCACGGCCAGCCGGCGCAGCTGCTGGCCATCCAGTGGCAGCAAGTCCTGCTCGTTTTTCAGCAATACCAGTGATGCGGCGGCGATCTGCTGCGCCAGGCGGTGATGGTCGGCAAAGTCCGCCACGGTGCCGGGGCGGCGTCCGGCATGCACCTTGTCGATCAGTTGCAGCATGTGCAGGCAGGCGCTGTCCAGCTGCGCCGCCGGAATGCGGCCCTGTTCGATGGCCGCCAGCAGTTCGGCATTGTCCAGTGCGTTTTCCGGCATGGCCAGCTCATTGCCGGCCAGCAAGGACGCCGGGCGGTCCTTGATGCCGTACCAGTCGGACATCACCAGTCCCTGATAGCCCCATTCCTCGCGCAATACCCGGGTCAGCAGCCAGTGGTGCTGCGAGGTCTGTTCGCCGTTCAGCCGGTTGTAGGAGGACATCACCGTCCATGGCTGTGCCTTGGCAATGGCGCGCTGGAAGCCGTACAGGTAGATTTCGCGCAGCGCGCGCTCCTCGACGATGGAATCCATGCGGGTGCGCATGTATTCCGAGTTGTTGCAGGCAAAGTGCTTGAGGCTGGCGCCCACGCCTTGCTGTTGCAGGCCGTTGATCAGCGCGGCGGCCAGCTCGCCGCTGAGCAGCGGGTCTTCCGAGTAATACTCGTAACCGCGCCCGGCCAGCGGCGTGCGGCGGATATTGATGCCCGGCCCCAGCAGCAGGCCCACTCCCATGGATTGGCATTCGATGGCCAGTGCGCGGCCCATTTGCTGCACCAGCTCCACATCCCAGCTGCAGGCCAGGCTGGAGCCATTGGGAAAGCAGGTGGCCGGCCGCGAGTGGCCGAACAGCGCTTCCGAGCCGCCCTTGTCGCTGCCGCCAGCCGCCTGGCCGGCGTCTTGCTGCACCACCGACAGGAAGTCGCTGATGTTCCAGCTTTCCTGCTGGTCGATCTGCGCACTGCTATAGCGCACGCCATAGGTGCCGTCGGTCATGACAAAGTCGCGGATGCCCAGCTGCGGCAGGCTGGCGCTACGCCACAGGCCACGCCCGCTCAGCAGGGCGACCTTGTCTTGCGGGCGCATGCGGGCGATCAGTTCTGTGTGGGGGTTGGTCATGTCAGGACTCCTGTGGCTGAGCGGCAGCGGGCTGCTTGCGCGCTTCGATCTGGCCCACCATGCGCAGATAGCTGTCTTCATCCAGCTGGTAGCGCAGCATGAACAGCAGCGCCAGCACGAACATGGCCGCGGGAATCAGCGTCATCATCAGCGCGATCCAGTCTTGCGCCCGCGCCGTGATATGCGCGGCATCGTAGCCGGCATATTGCAGGATCAGCCCGGCCAGGCCGCCGGCAATGGCC
This sequence comes from Aquitalea sp. ASV15, assembly GCF_016429115.1. Lineage (NCBI taxonomy): Bacteria > Pseudomonadati > Pseudomonadota > Betaproteobacteria > Neisseriales > Chromobacteriaceae > Aquitalea > Aquitalea sp. ASV15. The sequence continues at coordinate 24,036 of NZ_JAELTZ010000005.1, forward strand.
ATGGCCACCTTGGTGATGAAGTTGAAATAGCCATAGATGGCCCCCTCGGTACGCACATGGTGTTGCCACTCGGCGTATTCCACCGTGTCGGCCAGCATGGCGTACATGCAGACAAAGATGCTGCCCATGGCGGCGCTGTATACGCAGACGCAGGCCATGATGGCCAGCCGGCTGTCGCCCGCCAGCCAGTACTGACAGGCCAGCGCCAACGCGCCGGCGCCCAGGGTGAGCAGGGTCAGTCTCTTTTTGCCGAAACGGGCAATCAGCGGTTCCGAAGCGATGGTGCCGACCAGATTGGCCACGGTCTGGATGGCGAAAAAGCTGGCGGCATAGGCTGCATCGCGCAATACATAGTTGATGTAGTAAATGGCGGCGGCCATCCACACGCTGTAGGCGATATAGCTGAATACCGTGAACATGGACAGGTGGAACAAGGGCCGGTTGCCGGTGATGGCCTGCACCATCTGGCGCACGCCGGGGGCGGCATCCTGATCCTGAAGGATGCGTTCCCTGGTCAGGGCAAAGCAGGCGTAGAACAGCAGGGTGGCCAGCCCGGCGAACAGCGCGATGGTGAGCTGGTAGCCGGTGCGCGGGTCGGCAAAGCGGCGGATCAGCTGCTCGGCATACACCGACACCACAAAATAGCCCAGGGTGGCAAACACCATGCGATAGACCGACAGCGAGGCGCGCGACATGGCGTGCTGGGTCAGCATATTGTTCATGGCCGAATAGGGCGTGTTCACCGTGGTGTAGGCCAGGCAGTACACGGTATAGCTGACCAGGGCATAGGCGAATTTGTAGCTGGTGTCCGGCGTGCTGAAGCACAGCACGGTCAGCACCCCCAGTGGCAGTGCGCCATACAGCAGATAGGGCCGCAGCTTGCCATGGCGGCTGTGGGTCCGGTCGATGGCGTAACCGAGCAGGATGTTGAACAGGGCATCGATGATGCGGGCGACCAGAAAGATCAGGCTGGCTTCGCCGGCGCTCAGGCCAAAGATATTGGTGTAGAAAAACAGCAGGAACAGCGACACGGCACCAAACGACAGATTGGACGCCATGTCGCCCAGTCCGTAGCCTGCTTTTTCACGCAGGCCCAGCTTGACATCGGCGGCGGACAGGGCAGGGGCTGACATGTGGTGGTTCTCCAGAGTGAGCCGGGCTTGGCACAAGCTTGCCTGCCGCGGCGGGGATGGGCTCTACCATAGCAGCGCTGCCATGCGCGGCCCTGGTCATCCTGGTCTGGAAATTTCGTTTTCTATCCTGAGATTTGCGAGGTGGCGGACAAAAAAAAATGCCAACCCGCACAGGAGTTGGCCGAGAGAGAGAAATCTGTAAGCCGGCTACCCTCTGCTGTGGTTTGCCGGCCTAAGGGGTTTACTGTGCCAGTGGTTTTTTCAGCAGGCGCAGCATCACGGCGGTGAGCACCGTACCCACCACCAGCGCCACCAGATAGGAACCCAGATGGGTCACCGCATTGGGGATGGGCAGTACGAACACGCCACCGTGCGGCACTTTCAGCTCCACGCCCATGGCCATGGAGATGGCACCGGTCACGGCCGAGCCCACCATCAGCGACGGAATCACCCGCAGCGGGTCGCGGGCGGCAAACGGAATCGCCCCTTCACTGATGAAGGAAATGCCCAGTACGGCAGCAGCCTTGCCCGCTTCGCGCTCGTCGCTGGTAAAACGGTCGGCAAACAGCTTGGTGGCCAGCGCAATGCCCAGCGGCGGGGTCATGCCGGCGGCCATCACGGCTGCCATCGGGGTGTAGACCTGGCTGGCAATCAGGCCGGTGGCAAAGGCATAGGCTGCCTTGTTGACCGGGCCGCCCATGTCAAAGGCCATCATCGCGCCCAGAATGGCACCCAGCAGCAAGGCGCTGCTGCCCTGCATGCTCTTGAGGGCATCGGTCAGCATGGCCAGTACCGCGGCCACCGGCGTGCCGATGACGTAAATCATCAACAGGCCCACCAGCAGCGAACCCAGTACCGGCAGGATCAGTACCGGCTTCAGGCCATCCAGATTACGACCCAGCTGGATTTTCTTGTTGAGGAAGTCGGTACCGTAACCGGCGATGAAACCGGCAGCAATGCCACCCAGAAAACCGGAACCCAGGCTGGCGGCCAGCATGCCACCCACCATGCCGGGAGCAATACCCGGACGGTTGGCAATGGAGTAGGAAATGTAACCGGCCAGAATCGGCACCATCAGCGCAAAGGCGGATTTGGCACCAATCTGGAACAAGGCCCAGGCCAGCGTGCCCTTGTGCGCGTCGTCAAAGGCGTAAATGCCGCCCAGCGCAAAAGCCAGCGCAATCATGATGCCGCCCGCGGTAACAAAGGGCAGCATGAAGGACACACCGGTCATCAGGTGCTTGTAGGGGCCGCTGCGCTGTTCGCTCTGGGCGCTGCTGGCGGAAGCGGTGCCGGCGGTGGCCTGGCTGCTGCCAGCCTGACTGGCACCATGCGGCTGGGCTTCGGCAATGGCACGGCGCACCAGGTTTTCACCATCGTTGATGGCCGGTTTGGTGCCGCTGGAGAACAAACGCTTGCCGACAAAGCGCGACAGGTCCACCTGAGTGTCGGCGGCGATGATCACCACATCGGCCAGACGGATTTCATCTGCCGTTAGCGTGTCCTGTGCGCCGACCGAGCCCTGGGTTTCCACGCGGATGTTGTGGCCCAGTTTCTGCGCCGCCTGGCTCAGCCCTTCGGCCGCCATGAAGGTGTGGGCAATGCCGGTGGGGCAGGAGGTGATGCCGACAATGCGCAACGCGCTGCTGGCAGTCTGGGCGCTCAGGCTGGCCTTGAGCTGGCCTTCGGCATCAGCCAGCACCGCTTCCAGCGAGCTGAGCAGGGTGTGGCTGTTGGCAAAGCGTACATCCTGTGCCGCGGCTTCGCCAATCAGCAGCACGGCGTCAGCGTCGGCAATGGTGCTGGCGCCCAGCGGCTGTTGCACGCCTTGTGCGGTATGGATTTCCACATCGATCTTGTGTTTCAGCTTGCTTGCTGCCTGACGCAGGGCCTCACCGGCCAACATGGCCTGGGTGCTGCGATCCGGAGCGGCAATTACTGCCAGCAGGTTTGCCATTGTCTTTCTCCTGTTATGTCTGCCTGTTGTTGTTGCTTTGCTGATGATCTGCCGCGTGGCGGGGGTGGGTGAGCGTTGCCCGCCCGCAGCATGATGGTTTAGAGCAGCTAACAAAAAACCTGATGCGGTGTTGCGCCTCCTGGCCGTACTGCTTGTACTGTCTGCGTCGGCGCGCCTTGCCTCAGGGATGCTGCGCTATTTTGTTAACCGCTCTTACTGTAGGTGCTGCACTTCCACTTGCCGTGCCAGTTGTTCCACCTGCGCGCGTTCCGGCAGGTGGGGGCCGATGCGGGCCAGCTTGGCGGTGGCAAAGGCCACGGCCAGCCGGGCGCGCTCTTCACCGGCCAGACGCTGATGGCGTGCGGCGCTGAGGCCGGCCACCAGTGCATCACCGGCACCGACGGTGCTCAGCGGGTTCTGTACCGGCAGGCGGGCCAGCAGGGCCGGACCGTCCTCCAGTACAAACAGCGCGCCTTGTTCGCCCAGCGACACCACCACCTCGGCCACACCGGCCTGTTGCAACTGGCGGGCGCAGGCCAGCACGTCGTCCAGGGTGGGTAGCGCTCGGCCAGCCCATTGTTCCAGTTCGTGGCGATTGGGCTTGATGCAGTCCGGCAGGCTGGCGCGTGGCGCGGCCAGTGCCGTGGCCAGCGCGGCACCGCTGCTATCCAGCAGCACATGCGCGCCCCATTGCCGCAGCTTGCCAATCAGCACCGGCAGGCGTTCCGGCTCCAGTCCTTGTGGCAGGCTGCCTGCCAGCACAATCTGGCTGCCCGGATTGACGTCAGCCGCCAGCAGGGTGAGCAGGCGTTCCCATTGCGCCTCACCCACGCTCAAACCCGGCAGGTTGATGTCGGTGGTGCTGGCATTGGCCAGGTCGGACAGCTTGATGTTGACGCGCGTGTCACCCGCCACACGGATAAAGCGGTCGGCAATGCCCTTGTCCTTGAACAGCGCTTCGAAAGCCTCGCTGTTATTGCGTCCCAGCAGGCCGGTGGCCAGCACCGGCAGCCCCCAGTCGGCCAGGCAGCTGGCTACGTTCACGCCCTTGCCGCCGGCATTGCTGGTGCTGGACAGCGCCAGATTGACGCTGCCGGGCTGAAAATTCTGTACGCAGACGGTCTGGTCGATGGCCGGGTTCAGGGTGATGGTGATCAGTGGACTGTTCATGACAGCAGGCTCTGCAAGGCGCGCACTTCTTCGGCGCTATCGCAATCCACTGCCTGGCGGGCCAGTTCGGCCAGTTTGGCAAAGTCGCTGCCACGCAGGCGGGCCTTGACGCTGGCCACATCGCGCGGGCTCATCGACAGTTCGTTCACGCCCAGGCCGGTGAGCAGGGCGGCACCGAAGGGGTCGCCGGCAATGCCACCGCACACGCCCACCCAGCGGCCATGCTGGGCGGCGCCCTGCACGGTCTGCTGGATCAGGCGCAGCACCGCCGGGTGCAGGCTGTCGGCTTCGGCGGCCAGTTCCGGGTGCTGTCGGTCGATGGCCAGCGCGTACTGGGTGAGGTCGTTGGTGCCGATGGAGAAGAAGTCCACATGTTCGGCCAGCTTGTCGGCCAGTGTGGCGGCAGCGGGTACTTCCACCATGATGCCGATCGGCACCACCGGGGCGTTCAGCTCGCGGCGGATGCCTTCACACAGGCCCTTCAGGCGGGTGATTTCCTTTAGCGAGGTAATCATCGGGAACATGATGGACAGCGGCTGGCCGCCACGGGCGGCGCGGTACAGTGCGCGCAGCTGCGGTTCCAGCAGGTCGCGGCGGCGCAGCAGCAGACGGGCGCCCCGCATGCCGAGGAAGGGGTTTTCCTCGTGCGGCAGGTTGAGGTAGGGCACCTGCTTGTCGCCGCCGATATCCAGCGTACGCACGATCAGCGGCCGGCCTTCCAGTGCCTGCAGCATGGCCTGGTAGGTGGCGAACTGTTCTTCTTCGTCCGGGCTGGTGTCCCGTTCCAGGAACAGGAATTCGGTACGCATCAGGCCCACGCCTTCGGCACCGGCGGCAATGGCGGCGGCCACCTGGTCCGGGCGGTTGACGTTGGCCGCCACTTCCACGCTATGGCCATCGCGGGTTTGGGCCGGCAGGCTGCGTTGTTCTTCCTCGCGTGCCTTGCGTGCGTTTTGCTGTGCCATCCAGTCGCGGGCGGACTTGAGGTCAAGTTCGCTCGGGCTCAGGTAAAGCCGGCCGCTCTGGCCATCCAGAATGGCCGGGGTGCCATTGGCCACGCCGAGCAGGCCGGGGCCACCGGCAACCAGCGCCGGCAGGCCGAGGGTGCGCGCCAGAATGGCGGTATGCGAAGTGGGTCCACCCTGGGCGGTGGCAAGGCCGACCACTTTGGCGGTATCCAGCCCGGCGGTATCGGACGGCGACAGGTCGCTGGCCAGCAGAATGCAGTTGTCCGGCAGTTCGGCCAGGGTGGTGGCTTGCAGGCTGGGGTCGATCTTGCCCAGCACGCGGCGGCCCACGTCGCGCAGGTCGGCCGCACGGGCGGCCAGCAGCTGGTTGCCCAGCGCGGCCAGCCGGTCGGCCAGGCGTTCCACGGCCTGATGCCAGGACCAGGCCACACCGTGGCCTTCCACCATCAGCTGGCAGGACAGGGTGATCAGGTCGGTATCGCTCAGCAGCTCGGCCTGCGCCTTGAAAATGGCGGCTTCGGCATTACCCAGGCGCTGGGCAGTGTCTTCAGCCAGCTTGGCCAGTTCGGCGCGGGTATCGGCCAGCGCGGCATGCAGTTTGTCACCGGCTTCGGCCAGGGATAGCGGGTGATCGGGAATGGCGGGCAGGCCGTGGGTCAGCACATGCACCTGACCGATGGCCAGGCCGGGGCTGGCGCTGATGCCAGCCACTTCCAGCGGGTGGCCCGGCGGCTGCCAGTTGTGTTCGCTACGCTGGGCCTGGGCTTTTTGTGCGGCCAGCGCAGCGTCGGTCTGTTCCTGCGCGGTCAGGCGGGTCATCACCCCTTGCAGGGCTTGCAGCAGGGCGGCGGCATCGCTGCCTTCGGCGGAGACCACCAGCCGGTCGCCACGTTGCAGGCCCAGTTGCAGCAGGGAAATCATGTTCTTGGCGTCGGCGACATGGTGACCATGACGCACTTGTACCTGTGACGCGTACTGGCGGGCGGTTTCTACCCAGGCGGTGGCCGGACGGGCATGCAGGCCGTTGGGGTAGTCCACCACCCATTCAAATTTTTCTGCCAGATCGCCAGCGGCTTGTTGCGGCGCAGCCGGTGCGGCAGCGCTGTCGGACAGGGCGGCGATCAGCTCTTGCGGGTTGCTGGTGGCAAACAGCTGCTGCAGGCGGGCTTCGTCCTGCAGCAGGCGGGTCAGCCGGCGCAGCAGCTGGATGTGTTCGTCCGACTGGGCGGCAATGGCAAACAGCAGGTGGGTGGTTTGTCCCGGATTCCACTCCAGCCCCTGCGGAATCTGCAGGATGGCAATGCCGGTGCGCTTGATCAGGTGGCGGTCTTCCACCATGCCGTGCGGAATGGCCACGCCATGCCCCAGAAAGGTGTTGGCCACGGCTTCGCGGGCCAGCAGGCTGTCGATATAGGCGGCGTCGATGCAGCCAGCGCGGGCCAGCAACTGGCCGGCCTGGCGGATGGCCTCTTCCTTGTTGGCCGGGGCCGTGGCAAGGCAAATCAGTTCCGGATGGATCAGTTCGTGCGACATCGGGAGTGGTCTCCTGGTACTGTTATTTTGCTGCATTGCACCCAACAAGGGGCTGTGCTGGCTATTGTCTGGCGTTGCGTTGATGGCATTGAAATCGATTACACAACACCTGTCAATATTGATCGTGGATCATCTTGATCAAACAACATGCAGCTTGCTGATCATCCTTGTAATTAAAGGCTTGCAAAGCATTTTGACTTGATGCAGGATCACGACAATCTGACTGAAAACGATTGCAAAATGACCGTACGCATCAAGGATGTTGCCCGGGCTGCCGGTGTTTCGGTCGCCACGGTGTCACGTGCGCTGGGCGATGGCCCGGTCAGCGAGGAGCTGCGCAAGAAAGTGGAAGCCGCCGTGGCTGCCACCGGCTATCTGCCCAATCTGTCGGCACGGCGCTTGCGCTCGCAGCACAGCCACACCATCGGGCTGATCGTGTCCGATATCCGCAACCCCTTCTTTACCGCGGTCAGCCGCGCCGTGGAGGATGCGGCCTATGCCGTGGGCATGCGCGTCATCCTGTGCAATACCGACGAAAACCCGCAAAAGGAAGCCATGTACCTGCGGCTGATGCAGGAAGAGCGGGTCACCGGAGTGATTTTCGCCCCCACCCGTGCCACGGCGCAGAAGCTGGACCCACAGCAACTGGGCTTTCCGGTGGTGCTGATCGACCGTGCCGCACCGCCCGGTCATGCCGATGCCGTGGTGCTGGACAATGCCGAAGCCGCCAGCCTGCTGGTGGAGCATTTGCTGGCGCAGGGCTATCGCCGCATCGGCGGCCTGTTTGGCAATACCAGTACCACCGGGGCCGAGCGTCATGCCGGAGTGGTGGCCGCCATGCAGCGACATGGCTTGCAGGCCGAGGCACGTTTTATTGCCCCCACGCCGGAAGCGGCCGAGCAGGCCGTGCGCGACTGGCTGCGCGAGCCGGCGCAGCCGGAAGCACTGATTGCCAGTAATGGCCTGGTGCTGCTGGGCATGTTGCGCGGGGCGCGGGCGGCGGGCGTGAGTATTCCGGCACAGCTGGCACTGGCCGGGTTTGACAACGACAACTGGACCGAACTGGCCGGCCCCGGCCTGACGGTGATCGAACAGCCGGTGTACGACATTGGCCGCACCGCCATGAAGATGCTGCTGGAGCGGCTGGAAGACCCGGCGCGCAGCGCACGCAAGGTGGTGCTGTCCGGAAGGCTGATTGCCCGTGGTTCCACCGCGCACAACCTGGCAGCGGACGCCGGACCGGATGGTGCAGGGCGCTGATTGCTGCCCGCATTGACCGCTACTCAGGACGTCGGGAGACGTCCTTTTTTCTTGCCGTCACCGGCTACGGGTTTGCACCGCTTGCTGCGTTGTCGCCGCAAAATGCCGCTCCAGCCCGTCGAGCAACAGCCGGGTCTTGGTGGGGTGCAAGCTGCGATTGGGTACGAGGGCATAGGTTTTCAGTGGCGGCAGCGTCCAGTCGGTGAGGATGCTTTGCAGCTGTCCGGCCGCCAGCGCCGTAGCGGCAAAATTGCAGGACACCAGGCACACTCCGCGTCCGGCAATGGCGGCTTGCAGTCGCAGCCCGGCATTGGCCGTTTGCAGGTGCAGGCCCTGTTGCAGGGTGAATGTTGTGCCATCTGCATGCCGCATGTGCCAGGGCAGGGCGCTGGCCGCGCCCAGCAGCGGCCAATCCTCCAGGGCTGACGGGTGTTGCGGCTGACCGCGTGCAGCCAGCAGGGCCGGTGCCGCAAACAGGCCCTGTTGCAGGGTGTACAGGCGCTTGCCCAGCAGGTTTGAGTCGGGCAAGGGCTGGCTGGTCATGACAAAGCTCAGGTCGTGGCCGCTGCTCAGCGGGTCGGTCTGATTGCTGATGACATCCACTTCAATATGCAGCTCCGGATGCGCCTGCATGATGTCGCACAGCACCGGGCTCAGGTGCAGGCTGGCGAACTCGTACGGCGCGGCAATGCGCAGCGTGCCCCTGAGTGGTGCTTCGGTCTGGCCTTGCAAGTGGTCGGCTACATCTTCCAGCCGGGCAAACAGCGGGCTGATTTCTTCCAGTAAATGAAAGCCGGCCTCTGTCAGGCGCAGGCGGCGGGTGCTGCGCTCCAGCAAGCGGCTGCCCAGTTTTTCTTCCAGGCGGGCCAGACTGGTGCTGACTGTCGATTTGGGCAGTTGCAGTCGCTCGGCTGCCCGGCTGAAGCTGCCCAACTGCGCCACGCAATTAAACAGATACCAATCATTCCAGTCGTTTGTACGTGACATTGAATAATCATTTCAATTTTGACGGTTTATTCAAAATAACATGGTCTTTATAGTCAGCGCGATCCATCCACCCACAAAGCCCCTTGCCGCATGAATGCCTATCCCGTGTTATTGCAAGCCCACCCCGAATGCCGCCCCTGGCAGGTACGGCTGTTCGGCCTGACGCTGGGCCTGGTCACCGGGGCTGACTTTGTCGCCGTCAGCATGATGGGGGTGGCGGGCGGGGCCATTCAGGGCGGGGTGGCTGCCGCGCCGCAAGAGTATCTGTGGGCGCTGACCAGCTTTGCCGTGGGCGCGGTGCTGGTCAATCTCTTGCTGGGGCGCTTTGCCACGCTGATCAGTTACCGGCGTTATACCGAGTGGGCCTTGCTGCTGTTCATGGCCGGCAGTGTGGGCTGCGCCCTGGCCGAGGGCATCACCAGCCTGACCGTGGCGCGGCTGTTTCAGGGCTTGGGTGGCGGCGGCTTGTTTACTGCCTCGCGCATCCTGCTGCAGCTGGTAGCGCAGCCCAAGGAACGCAAGCCATTGATGTATGGCTTTTTGCTGGGCCTGTTTTCCCTGTCCGGCATGGCGCCATGGTTGTCCGCCCTGCTGGTGGAGGATTGGGGCTGGCAGGCGATTTTCTGGTTACAGGCCGGTTTGGTTCCCGTGTTGTTGCTGCTGGTACAAATCAGTTACCCCCGGCATGCCGGTGCGCCCACCCGCGCCCAGGCCGGGCAGCTGGACTGGGTGGCGGTGGCAGCGCTGGGGCTGGGGGCCTTGCTGGTGTTGCATACGCTGGAGGATTTGCGTTTTTTGCGCTTTGCGGCCCGGCCCGGCATGTGGCTGGCCCTGGCTGGAGGGGTGCTGTTGCTGGGGCTGGCCTGGCGGCGCAGTCACACCCATCCCGATCCCTGGTTGCAGCTGCATGCGCTACTGCGCCGCCGCTATCTGATGGGTCTGGCCTTCTATGCCCTGTATTACCTGGGCAACGGCATCTGGTCCTACCTCTTGTCCACCTTGCTGCAACGCGGGCTGGGCTTTGATTTTGTCACCACCGGCCAGGTCATCAGCCTGGGTGGCATGGTGACGGTGGCGATGGCGCTGGTCTATCTGTATGCCAGCCGCTGGCTGAACCGTCGACACCATGTACTGGCCATCGGTTTTGCCTTGCTGGCCCTGTGCTGTCTGTGGCTGGCCGCTGCGGCCATGCCAGGCGCTGCACTGTCCAGCGTATTGCCAGCCATCCTGCTGCACGGTCTGGTGCCGGTGCTGTCGGTCTTGCAGATTGCCGCCATGACCTATGCCGAGGTGCAGGTCGAAGACTTTGCCCATGCCTATCAGCTGAAGAACATCATGCGTGAACTGGCCGGGGCCATGGGCACCGGCCTGGCCACCTTGCAATTGCAAGCGGGCGAGGCCCAGGCACGGCTGGCGCTGCTGGGGCGGCTGGATGGGGTGACACTGCGACAGTGGGGAGAGGCGGTGGATGCGACGAGCCTGGCGCATCTGTCTGCGCAAGTGACCCAGCAGACGGTATTGATTGCCTGTGATCATGCCTTGCTGTCGCTGGCTGCCCTGGCCGGCCTGGCCCTGTTGTTGTCGCTGTGGCAGCGCGATTTACGCTAGAAGCGGCATTCACCGTACAAGCCGGCCAGGCCGGCTTGTCGCGAGTGAAGGCGGATGCCGCTCAGGGGCGCAGCGGCCCGGTCAGGCGGGTGAGAGTGTCATCCTTGACGAAGCGGTGATGCCACAGCGCGGCGGCGGCATGGACGATGGCCAGCCACAGCAGCAGATTGCCCAGCGCTTCGTGAATGTCCTTGAGGTTGTGGGCGGTTTCCTTGCCGACATTGAACAAGACCGGCAGCGTGCTACCCAGCAACACCACATCCTTGCCATTACCCTGCACGATGGCGATGCCCAGCAGGGGCAGCACCAGCATCAGGCCATACAGCAGCCAGTGTGCGGCATGCGCCAGCAGCATGGCGGCCGGCTGTGGTGCCGGGGTGATGTCCGGTACCCGGTTGGCCAGTCGCCACAACAGGCGCGGCAGCACCAGCAGCAAGACGATGATGCCAGCCTGGAAATGGCCGGATTTCAGCAAGTCACGCAGCGGGCTGCCCTTGGGGGCGATGTCCTTGAATTCGATAAAGGCCAGCGCCGCGATGACAGCCAGTGCGCTCAGCCAGTGAAAGGCACGGGCCAGACGGCCGTAACTGTGTTGTGAGTTTTTCAGCATGATGGTCCCTTCAGCGTGGGGAGTGTCCGGTTTGATCTGGCCGCAGCATAGTCAGCCAGTCTTAAACCAGACTTAATCTTGCGCCGTGCTCTTCTCATGCTGCAAGGCAGCGCGAATCACGCCGCACTTGTCTGCCGGCTGCCAGCCTGCCGGTTTCAGTACCTTGCCATCGGCACGGCGCACTACCTTGCCATCAATCTGCTTGCGCAAATTGGCCTGATGAATGGCCTCGGTCATGGCCTCCAGTGGCATGCCTTGCGATAGCAGCAGGCCGGTCAGCACGTTCAGCACATCCACGCCCTCGGCGGTCAGCTCGGCCATGCGGCGTACTTGTTCTTGCGGGTCACAGCTGGCTGATTGCTTGAATTCTTGCAGCGCATGCAGGAATTCGGCCATTTCTTCTTGCAGCATGGTTTCCCACATCGGCAGGGTGTCGCGGTAGAGGCCGGGAGTGGCGGGGGCGGGCAGGTCGAATTGCTGCATGAAGTCACGGCGGATAGCGTAAAGATTGCTCATCTTCTTGTATGCTTTGATTTGTTGATTGCTATATATTGTGTTTTTTGTGCGGTATTGGCAATAAAAAACGCCCGCAAGGCGGGCGTGGAACCGGTATGTCGCTTACTTAGTCGTGCAGCGTGGCCAGTACTTCGAAGTAGTCCGGGAAAGTCTTGGCCACGCATTTGGGATCGTTGATGACCACCGGCACACCCAGCAGGGAAACCAGCGAGAAACACATGGCCATGCGGTGATCGTCGTAAGTGTCTATCTCGGCATCGGCCAGCAGTTGCGCGGGCGGGGTGATGCGGATGTAGTCCTGGCCTTCTTCCACGGTGGCGCCGACCTTGCGCAGCTCGGTGGCCATGGCGGACAGGCGGTCGGTTTCCTTGACGCGCCAGCTTTCGATATTGCGCAGGGTGGTGGTGCCATCCGCAGCCAGTGCAGCGATGGCGATGGTCATGGCGGCGTCCGGGATGTGGTTCAGGTCCACATCAATCGCCTTGAGCTTGCCGCTGGCAGAGGCTTCGATCCAGTTGTCCCCCATGGTGATGGCCACACCCATCTGGCGCAGGGTGTCGGCAAACTTCACATCGCCCTGGATGCTGTTGTTGCCCACGCCCTCCACCCGTACCGGACCGCCAGCCAGTGCGCCGGCGGCCAGGAAGTAAGAAGCGCTGGAAGCATCGCCCTCAACGTGGACTTCGCCCGGCGAAATATAGTGCTGGCCACCCGGAATCACGAAACGCTGCCAGCCCTGACGCTCTACCTGTACGCCGAAACGAGCCATCAGGTTGAGTGTGATCTCTATATAGGGTTTGGAAATCAGTTCGCCCACCACTTCGATGGTGACGGTTTCACCGGTCAGCGGCAGCGCCATCAGCAAGGCGGTGAGGAACTGGCTGGAGACATTGCCCTTGACCGGAATCACCTCGCCGGCGCGCAAGCTGGCCGGGCCGATGGCCAGCGGCGGGTAGCCCGGATTGCCCCGGTAACTGATCTCTGCGCCGGCGGCGCGCAGGGCGTCCACCAGGTCGCCAATCGGCCGCTCATGCATGCGGGCCACGCCAGACAACTGGTAATGACCCTGCATCAGCGCCAGTGCGGCGGTCAGCGGGCGGAAGGCCGTGCCGGCATTGCCCAGAAACAGGTCGGCGCTCTTGACCGGAAACTCGCCCCCCACGCCTTGTACCCGGAAGTCGCGGCTATTGCCCAGCTGCTCGACCTTGACACCTAGCAGACCCAGTGCGGCCAGCATGTGACGGATGTCATCCGAATCCAGCAGGTCGCGTACCAGTGTGGTGCCGCTGGACAGTGCCGCCAGCAGCAGGGTGCGATTGGAAATGCTTTTGGAACCGGGCAGCTTGATGGTGCCGGCAAGGTGCGGAGTCGGAGTAAGGCGGAGCTGTTCCATGGCGTTGCGTCGAGTCTCTGTAGGTGTCGTGAATGGTCCGGGTATTGTCATCACGCGGGCACAGGCTGCGGCAGGCAGGGCTGGCGGGCGTTGCGGCCTATCACTGTAAAGGCCGGCGGGGTAACGTGCAAACTACAATCTTGCCGTGTTGCCGCTTCGTTCTGCTGCATTGCGCCAGAAAATCCTGCCAAAGCCGTTCCTGCGACCCGGTCACTGCGCTAAAATCAACGGTTTGACGACGGAGCAAGCCGTCGTCGTGTGCTACAGGATGCAAGCCCAGCCCATGTCAGTTCCCGTGATCACCATCGACGGCCCTTCCGCTTCCGGCAAGGGTACTGTCGCCGCCATCGTCGCCCAGCGCCTGGGCTTTCATTATCTTGATTCCGGCTCGCTCTATCGCCTGCTTGCCCTGCATGCGCGCAAGCACGATGTGGCCTGGGATGCCGAACAGCCATTGGCCGCGCTGGCCGCCAACTTGCCGGCGGCTTTTGCGCAGGGGCGGGTGTGGCTGGATGGCAACGATGTCAGCGAAGACATCCGGGCAGAAGAGATCGGCATCGGCGCATCCAGAGTGGCCGCTTTGCCGGCGGTACGCAGCGCGCTATTGCAGCGACAGCGTGCTTTTGCCGTGCTTCCCGGCCTGGTGACCGATGGCCGCGACATGGGTTCGGTGGTGTTTCCGCAGGCAGCGACCAAGATTTTTTTGACCGCCAGTGCCGACGAGCGAGCGGCCCGCCGCCATAAGCAGTTGATCGGCAAGGGGGAATCTGCTAACCTCCCACGGATTCTGCAGGACATTATCGATCGGGACACGCGCGATGCGGCCCGGGCGGTAGCGCCGCTGCGCCAAGAGCCGGACGCCTTTCTGCTCGACACCACGGAGCTCACCATCGACCAGGCGGTCGAAACGGTACTCCGCCGCTTCGGGCAGTCCCAGGTCTCCGGCATATGATTTTTTAAGGGGCAACGCTTGCTGCACTGCAAGAAGCGCCCTGTGTTCAACCCTAACCCCGCACGCCGCAAGGTGTGCACCGAGAGTAAGCTTGATGACTACCCTCTCCATGGAAAACTTTGCCCAGCTGTTCGAAGAAAGCCTGACCCTTCACGACATGCGCGTGGGCGAGGTGATCACTGCCGAAGTCGTTGCAGTTGATTCCAACTTCGTAACTGTTAATGCCGGCCTGAAATCCGAATCCCTGATTCCGGCCGAAGAATTCAAGAACGACGAAGGCGTTGTTGAAGTTGCCATCGGCGACTTCGTGACTGTTGCCATCGACGCGCTGGAAAACGGTTTTGGCGAAACCAAGCTGTCCCGTGAAAAAGCCAAGCGTCTGGCTGCATGGGTTGAGCTGGAAGAAGCGCTGGAAACCGGCAAGATCCTGTCCGGCCTGATCAGCGGCAAGGTCAAGGGTGGCCTGACCGTTATGGTCAACGGCATCCGCGCCTTCCTGCCGGGTTCTCTGGTTGACGTGCGTCCGGTGAAAGACACCACCCCGTACGAAAACAAGAACATCGAATTCAAGGTTATCAAGCTGGATCGCAAGCGTAACAACGTGGTTGTTTCGCGTCGTTCGGTTCTGGAAGAAACCCTGGGCGAAGAGCGCAAGGCTCTGCTGGAAACCCTGAAAGAGGGCGCCGTTATCAAGGGTATCGTCAAGAACATCACCGACTACGGTGCGTTTGTTGACCTGGGCGGTATCGACGGCCTGCTGCACATCACCGACCTGGCATGGCGTCGTGTGAAGCACCCGTCCGAAGTTCTGGCTGTTGGCGACGAAGTCGAAGCCAAGGTCCTGAAGTTCGACCAAGAGAAGAACCGTGTATCCCTGGGCCTGAAGCAACTGGGCGAAGATCCGTGGGTTGGTCTGTCCCGTCGCTACCCGGCCAGCACCCGTCTGTTCGGCAAGGTAACCAACCTGACCGACTACGGCGCATTTGTTGAAATCGAACAAGGCATCGAAGGTCTGGTACACGTGTCCGAAATGGATTGGACCAACAAGAACGTACACCCGTCCAAGGTCGTTCAGGTTGGTGACGAAGTTGAAGTCATGATCCTGGAAATCGACGAAGACCGTCGTCGTATCTCCCTGGGCATGAAGCAGTGCCTGGCCAACCCGTGGAACGAGTTTGCCGACAACTTCCACAAGGGTGACAAGCTGAAGGGTGCCATCAAGTCGATCACCGACTTCGGTGTGTTCGTTGGCCTGCCGGGCGGTATCGACGGCCTGGTTCACCTGTCCGACCTGTCCTGGAACGAAACCGGCGAAGATGCCGTGCGCAAGTTCAAGAAGGGTGACGAGGTTGAAGCCGTTGTTCTGTCCATCGACGTGGAAAAAGAACGCATCTCCCTGGGCATCAAGCAACTGGAAGGTGATCCGTTCAACAACTACGTTGCCATGAACGACAAGGGCGCTCTGGTCAAGGGTACCGTGAAGGCTGTTGATGCCAAGGGTGCCGTAATTGCCCTGGACATGGACGTTGAAGGCTACCTGCGTGCTTCCGAGCTGTCCCGCGACCGCGTGGAAGATGCCCGTACCCTGCTGAAGGATGGCGAAGAAGTGGAAGCCGTGATCATTGCCGTGGATCGCAAGTCCCGCAATATCAGCCTGTCCATCAAGGCCAAGGATGCTCAGGAAGACAGCACCGCCATGAAGAACCTGTCGGTTGACAGCGCTTCGGCTGGTACTACCAACCTGGGTGCTCTGTTGAAGGCCAAGCTGTCCGGCTCCAACGAGTAATTGCATCATGACCAAGTCTGAGCTGATCGCGCGGCTGGCAGAACGTCTTGCCGAGCGCAATTCTCAGTTGGTCTACAAAGATGCTGAGCTGGCCGTCAAAACCATTCTGGATGCGATGGCCAGCAACCTGGCACAGGGTAGCCGCATTGAAATCCGCGGCTTCGGTAGCTTCGACCTGAACTACCGTCCGCCCCGTGTGGGCCGTAACCCGAAATCAGGTAGCAGTGTCTCGGTTCCTGAGAAATATGTGCCGCATTTCAAGGCCGGCAAGGAATTGCGCGAACGGGTGGATCTGTCCCTGCTGGAGCAGACCCAGGTCTGATTGTTGCGAATCCCGGTCTAGCAAGCCAAATCAAAGCGCCGCTTTTGCGGCGCTTTTTCTTTGTTTGACCTTCCTCTGGCTTGGGTTGCAGCACACTATCGTTTAAACTTGCACTCCGGTAACCCTCTCCGAGTAAAGAGCATGCGCTACATCGTGCGTATCATCGAATTGGCCCTGCTGGTTTTCCTGATTGCCGTCACCGTGCAAAACAGCCACATGGTCGAGTTCAAGCTGTTCTTCGGCCAGTCCTGGTCGGCACCGCTGATCGTCTTCCTGCTGGTGTTCTTTGTTGCAGGCGCTGCTGTCGGATTGCTGGCCACCTTCTCCTACTATCTGCGCATGCGCAAGGAGCTGTCCCAGCTCAAGAAGGAATTGCGTAACCGCCCGCCCAGCAGCAAGGTCGCCGTCGATCCCAGCGACGCACTGGCCGATTAGACCTGTTCTGTCAGGTCCCGCCACCATGCGCGCGGGGCCGGCCTCTTACTCCCCTTGAAGGAAGCATTCTTTGGAACTGGATTTGTGGTGGCTGCTATTATTCCCGGCCTTTTTCGGTCTGGGCTGGCTGGCCGCGCGAGTAGACATGCGCACGGTATTGAAGCAGGCCAAGTCGGTGCCCACCGGCTTTTTCCGTGGTCTGGATGCTCTTGTGGACGACAAGACGGATATTGCCGCCCAGGCGCTGGCCGAGGTGTCGCGCCAGCAGGGATCGGCACCGGAACTGCAGTTGACGCTGGGCAAGCTGTATCGCAAACGCGGCGAGAACGACCGCGCCATTCGCCTGCATCAGCGCATGCTGGAATCGTCCGACCTGCCTGCCGAACAGCGCGACATCGTGCGTAACGAGCTGGCGCAGGATTTTCGCAAGGCCGGTCTGGTGGATCGGGCCGAAGAAATCTTGCTGAAACTGTTGGGCGGCAATATGGCGCTGGCGGCGCGACGTCAGCTGCTGGATATCTACCAGCAGGATCGCGACTGGAAAAAAGCCATTGAAACCGCCAAGGAACTGCGCAGTGATGCCCATTCCTTCCAGCATGAAGTGGCGCAGTTTTTCTGCGAACTGGCGCAGGGGGAGCTGTACCGCTCCAATTACCCGGCGGCCCGTACCCTGGTGGCCGAGGCCATGCAGGCCAATCGCAAATGTGTGCGCGCCAGCCTGATTCTGGGTGATATCGAATTTGCCGAAGGCAAAATCGAAGCGGCCATTGCGGCATGGCAAAACATCGAGAAACAGAATTACGAATACTTGTCGATGGCGGCCGAGCGCTTGTTCGACGCCTACGAGAAACTGGACAAGCCACAGGAGGGCATTGCCCTGCTGCAGGGTTACCAGAAGACTTTCCCGCAACTGGAGCTGACCGACCTGCTGTATCAGAAGCTGTCAGCCTACGAAGGCGAGGAGCGGGCGCTGGAAGTGGCCCGTCAGTCGGTACACGCCCGTCCCAATCTGATGGGCGTTTACCGCCTGATCGAAGCACAGATGGACGAGCTGTCGCCAGAAGGGCGCATGGATGCCGAAGTGGCCCGTGCCCTGATCCAGAAACACGCGGCGCGCCTGACGGTGCACCGCTGCAAGTGTTGCAATTTCCGCTCGCGGGCCTTCTTCTGGCATTGCCCCGCCTGCGGCGAGTGGGAAAGCTTTACGCCCAACCGCTCGGAAACTCATTGATCGCATTCAGGAGAAAACATGAATCCGCTAATTGCCGCCGGTCAGGACCTGCAACCGGCATCTCCTGTCGTTGTGGCGCTGGATTTTGCCGATGCGCCGTCGGCTCTCGAATTTGCAGCCCGTCTCGACCCGCAGCAGTGCCGGCTTAAAGTGGGCAAGGAATTGTTTACCTCCACCGGGCGTGGCCTGGTGGAAAGCCTTGCCGCGCGAGGCTTTCAGGTGTTTCTTGATCTGAAGTTCCATGACATTCCCAACACCGTGGCCCATGCCTGCAAGGCTGCCGCCGAGGCCGGCGTGTGGATGGTGAATGTGCATGCCTCCGGTGGCCGCCGCATGATGGAAGCCGCGCGCGAGGGACTGGCGCAATACAGCCAGCGTCCGCTGTTGATTGCCGTCACCGTGCTCACCAGCATGGAAGCGGCCGATCTGGCGGAAATCGGCATCACTGTCTCGCCGCAGGAGCAGGTATTGCGCCTGGCCACCCTGACCCGCGACTGTGGCCTGGATGGCGTGGTGTGTTCGGCACAGGAAGCCCCCATGCTCAAGGCCGCGCTGGGCAAGGAGTTCCAGCTGGTCACGCCGGGCATCCGCCTGGCAGATAGCGCTGCCGACGATCAGCGCCGGGTGATGACCCCGGTGGCCGCACTGGAGGCCGGTGCCGATTATCTGGTGATCGGCCGCCCCATCACGCGCGCCGATGAGCCGCTGGATGTACTGCGCAAGATCAATCGCGATATCGCGCTTTACCGGGCAGAACAGGCATGAAGATCACCGTTGTTGGTTCCGGCTATGTTGGCCTGGTCACCGGTACCTGCCTGGCCGAAGTGGGCAACCATGTGCTGTGTCTCGATGTGGACCCGGCCAAGATTGCCACCTTGCAGCAAGGCGGCATTCCCATTTACGAACCTGGCCTGGATGACATGGTGCGGCGTAATGTCGAGGCTGGCCGCCTGTCCTTTACCACGGATATCCCCGCCGCCGTCGCCTTTGGCGAGGTACAGTTCATTGCCGTGGGCACCCCGCCGGATGAAGATGGCTCCGCCGACCTGCAATATGTGCTGGCTGCCGCGCGCAATATCGGCCTGTACATGACTGAGCCCAAGGTGGTGGTGGACAAATCTACCGTACCGGTCGGCACGGCCGACAAGGTCAAGGCGCAGATTGCCGCCACCCTGGCCGAACGCGGTGCCGGCATTGCTTATAGCGTGGTGTCCAATCCCGAGTTCCTGAAAGAAGGTGCGGCCATCGAGGACTTCATGAAGCCCGACCGTATTGTGGTCGGTGCCGAAGACGAACGCGCCATCGAGCTGATGCGCCGCCTGTACGCTCCCTTCCAGCGCAATCACGACCGTATCCTGTTCATGGATGTACGCTCGGCCGAGCTGACCAAATATGCGGCCAACGCCATGCTGGCCACCCGTATTTCCTTTATGAACGAACTGGCCAATCTGGCGGAAGATCTGGGCGCAGACATCGAGCTGGTACGCCGTGGTATCGGCTCCGATCCGCGCATCGGTTATCACTTCCTGTATCCGGGGGCCGGCTATGGTGGCTCCTGCTTCCCGAAAGACGTCAAGGCGCTGGTGGCCAGTGGTCGCGAGCAAGGCCACGCCATGCGCGTGCTGACGGCGGTGGAAGAGGCCAACGAAGCGCAAAAGCGCCGGCTGGTGGACAAGCTGGTCAAACGCTTTGGCGAGGATCTCAGCGGTCACCATTTTGCCTTGTGGGGGCTGGCCTTCAAGCCGAATACCGATGATATGCGTGAAGCCTCCAGCCGCGTCATCGTCGCCGAACTGACCCGCCGTGGTGCCACGGTGGCAGCTTATGATCCGGTCGCCGCCGATGAAGCGCGCCGCGTCATGGGCGACAATCCGGCACTGCAGTTTGCCGATGACATGATGGCTGCCCTGCACGGAGCGGATGCCTTGCTGATTGTCACCGAATGGAAGATGTTCCGTGCGCCGGACTTCGACGCCATCAAGGCCAGTCTCAAGCACCCGGTGATTCTGGATGGCCGCAATATGTATGATCCGGCCTGGCTGCGTGAGCTGGGTTTCGACTATCAGGCGATAGGACGCTAAAACCGTATGAATCTGTTGCATGAACTGGGGCTGGACCGTACCACGCTGAGCGCCGATCTGGCCCGTGCCCGTGTGCTGGTGGTGGGCGATGTGATGCTGGACCGTTACTGGTTTGGCGATGTTTCACGCATTTCACCGGAAGCACCGGTGCCGGTGGCCCGTATCGGCCGCATGGAAGAACGCGCCGGTGGTGCGGCCAATGTGGCGCGTAATATCGCCAGTCTGGGAGGCAAGGCCTCCATCCTGTCGGTGGTGGGCGATGACGAAGCAGCCACTGCACTGGAGCGACTGATGCTGGCAGATGGCATCACCACCTTGCTCAAGCGTGATGCCGCCATTTCCACCACCATCAAGTTGCGCGTGGTAGCGCGTCAGCAGCAATTGATCCGGCTGGATTTCGAAGATGCACCCAGCCGGGAAATCCTGGCGGACAAGCTGGAGCAATACCAGGCGGTACTGGCCGAGCACGATGTGGTGATTCTGTCCGACTACGGCAAGGGTGGCCTCACCCATGTGGCACGCATGATCGAGCTGGCACGGGCTGCCGGCAAACCGGTGCTGATCGACCCCAAGGGCGATGATTATGCCAAATATGCCGGTGCCACCCTGCTGACGCCGAACCGCAGCGAGTTCAAAGAGGTGGCGGGCAGCTGGCATAGCGAGGAGCAGCTGATTGCCAAGGCCCAGGCACTGCGCAGCGAACTGCAGCTGGATGCCCTGTTGGTGACCCGTAGCGAAGAGGGCATGACCCTGTTCCGTGCCGAAGGCGCCTTGCACCAGCCGACTTTCGCCCGCGAGGTTTACGATGTATCCGGCGCGGGGGATACCGTGATCGGCACCATGGGTCTGGCCCTGGCGGCCGGGCTGTCGCTGCCGTTGGCCATGAGTCTGGCCAATGCCGCGGCGGGCATCGTGGTCGGCAAGCTGGGCACGGCTGTGTGCACCCAGCAGGAATTGTTCGTAGTTTGACTGTGGCCGCAGGGCTGGGGATGCACATGACAACAGTGCTGGACGAGGTGGTGCAATGCTGGTTTGGTGGTGCAGAGCCCGCGCTGATGCAGCAGCCGCAAGCCAAGTGGTTTCGCAAGGATGCTGAATTCGACCAGCTGTTGCGCCAGCGCTTTGCCAGTGGCTGGCAAGCCGCCATGAGCGGGCAGCTGGCCATGCCGTCAGTGGCCGAGCCGCTGGCGCTGCTGGGCTATATCGTCCTGACGGATCAGCTGTCACGCAATATGTATCGCGACAGCGCCCAGGCTTTCGCCAGCGATGCGCTGGCCTTGGCTGCGGCACGCCAGCTGGTCGACGCCGCCGCGGATCAGGCACTGCCGCCGATGGCGCGGGTGTTTGTCTATCTGCCTTTCGAACACAGCGAACAGCTGGCCGACCAGGATGTGTCCGTCGCGCTGTTCCAGACGCTGGCAGCCTACCCGCATAGTGCGGAATTCATCGACTACGCCCAGCGGCATCGCGACATCATCCGCCGTTTTGGCCGTTTTCCCCATCGTAATGCGCTGCTGGGCCGCCCCAGCACACCGGAAGAGCTGGCCTTTTTGCAGCAGCCCGGCTCCTCCTTCTGAAAGGACGCACAATGACTATCGTGGTGACCGGCGCCGCCGGCTTTATCGGTTCCAATATCGTCAAGGCGCTGAACCAGCGCGGTATGACCGACATCATCGCCGTGGATAACCTGACCTCTGGCGACAAATTCCGCAATCTGGTGGACTGTGAAATCGCCCATTATCTGGACAAGCATGATTTCCTCAATCTGCTGCTGGAAGGCGAGTTCGAGGGCGAGATCAGCGCCATCCTGCATCAGGGTGCCTGCTCCGACACCATGAACCACGACGGCAAGTACATGATGGATAACAACTATCAGTACACGCTGGCGCTGTTTGATTACTGCCAGCACGAGGAAATCCAGTTCCTGTTTGCCTCCAGCGCGGCTACTTATGGCAAGGGCACTATCTTCAAGGAAGAGCGCCAGTACGAAGGCCCGCTCAATGTGTATGGCTACTCCAAATTCCTGTTTGACCAGGTGTTGCGCCAGCGCATGAAGGAAGGCCTGTCTGCCCAGGCCGTGGGCTTCCGCTATTTCAATGTCTATGGCCCGCAAGAGCAGCACAAGGGGCGCATGGCCTCGGTGGCCTTCCACAACTTCAACCAGTACCGCGAACACGGCAAGGTCAAGCTGTTTGGCAGCAATGATGGCTGGGGCAATGGCATGCAAAGCCGCGACTTTGTCTCGGTGGAAGACGTGGTCAAGGTCAATCTGTATTTCCTGGATAACCCAGGCAAGAGCGGCATTTTCAACCTGGGCTCCGGCCGCGCCCAGCCTTTCAACGATGTGGCGGTGTCCACCGTCAATGCCTGCCGCCGCCACGAAGGCAAGCCGGCACTGAGCCTGGACGAACTGGTGGCCCAGGGCATCATCGAGTACATCGATTTTCCGGAAGCGCTCAAGGGCAAATACCAGAGCTTTACCCAGGCCGATATCGGCAAGCTGCGCGATGCCGGCTACAGCGCCCCCATGCTGACGGTGGAGCAGGGCGTGGACCGTTATGTGGACTGGCTGATCAACCGCTAAGTCTCCGGCCATTCGCACCAGCCGCCATGCCTGAGGCTTGGCGGCTTTTTTATTGCCATCGCCATGGCGCTTGCTGCTTGGTTATTTGATTAGAAATAACGGTTCGACTGCCTGTTAGCACCAGGTCGTATAATGGCGCTCTGCCAAGGAGACTCACTCGTGTACAAGTATCTGGAAGACTTCGTCGGCCATACGCCGCTGGTTCGGCTCAAGCGTATGCCGGGGGATAGCAGCAATGTGCTGCTGCTCAAGCTGGAAGGGAATAATCCGGCCGGTTCGGTCAAGGACCGCCCCGCGCTGTCGATGATCCGCCGGGCCGAGGCACGTGGCGATATCAAGCCGGGGGATACCCTGATCGAGCCCACCAGTGGCAATACCGGCATTGCGCTGGCCATGGCGGCGGCCATGATGGGTTACAAGATGATCCTGCTGATGCCGGAAGGCTCCAGTACCGAACGCGTGCAAACCATGCGCGCCTATGGTGCCGAGGTGATTCTGACCCCGAAAGAAGCCTCCATGCCGGGGGCCATCGACGAAGCACACCGCATGCAGCGTGCCGGGCTGGGGGTGATTCTGGACCAGTTTGCCAACCCGGATAATCCGCTGGCGCACTATGAAGGAACCGGGCCGGAAATCTGGGCCGATACCCAGGGCAAGATCACCCACTTTGTTTCCAGCATGGGGACCACCGGCACCATCATGGGCAATAGCCGTTATCTGAAAGAACAGAATCCGGCCATCCAGATCATCGGTGTGCAGCCGGAAACCGGTAGCCAGATTCCCGGCATCCGCAAATGGGAAGACGAGTACCTGCCCAGGATCTGTGATTTCAGCCGTATCGATCAGCTGATTCATGTGTCGCAGCAAGAGGCGGAAGACACCGCCCGCCAACTGGCGCGAGAAGAAGGCATTCTGGCCGGTCCGTCTTCCGGTGGCGCACTGGCGGTGGCGTTACGGCTGAACCGGCAACTGGAAAACGCGGTCATCGTGTCCATTGTGTGTGACCGTGGCGACCGCTACCTGTCGACTGGCCTGTTTCCTCTGTAGGACGAACAGTTCAATACAAAAAGCCGTTTCCATCAGGAAACGGCTTTTTGTATTGGTGGGCGCGGTGTCTGTTCAGCGATGAATATCGTGGGTCACGCAGGAGTTGGCCGCATCCGGCATGTCCAGCCAGCCGGGGCGCTGCAGGCTGTTGCGAATGTCCTGATAACCGCTGTGCCAGTGCTGGCGCATGGTTTGCAGGCCAAACTGGTAGTCTTTGTAATGATCATCGTAAACCTTGTCCTGATAAATCAGATGGATGACATTTAGCCGCTGGCTACTGGCGGCCTGCTGCGCAGCCAGGAATATTTTCTTGTCGTGATGCTCGGCAGGAACCAGCTCCATCAGCTCGGACAGCATCTCGCGAAAGTGCAGTTCGTGGCGCAGTACATCGGTCATCATGCGGGTGCGGCTGGAGTACTGGATGTCTTTTTGGCGCATGGCCACTTCCTTCATATTGCCGGGCAGGTCGCCACGCGCACTCCACAGGTCTACCTGGAAGGCCAGGGTATTGTTGCGTTCATCGGCACCAATCAGCTGCCCCAGCGGGGTATTGGACACCACACCACCATCCCAGTAGAACTCACCGTCGATTTCCACCGCAGGAAAGCCCGGTGGCAACGCACCTGAGGCCATGAAATGCTCCGCTCGCAGCTTTTGCCGTGTGTTGTCGAAATAGACAAAGTTGCCGGTACGCACATTGACCGCGCCAACCGACACCCGCATCAGCCGGCTGTCATTGAGGCGGTCGAAATCCACCAGTTGTTCCAGTGTCTGCTTGAGCGGGCTGGTGTCGTAAAAACTGATCTCCGCCGGTGTGCTGTACTGGTGAAAGCTCCAGGGCAGGCGCGGCCGATAGAAGCCGTTCTGACCTTCCAGTAGCGAGCGCCAGGCTTCCCAGCCGGCCAGCATGTGCTGCATCGGGTCTGGCCATTGGCTGGTATCCAGATGACTCAATGGCGTTGCCGGAAGTAATGGCGGCTGACAGATGGTTTCCCAGAAGCGGCGCAGTTGGTCCACCCGTTTGTTGGGCGGGTTGCCGGCAATGATGGCTGCATTGAGCGCCCCGATGGAAATGCCGGCCACCCAGTTGGGGTGCAGGTCGGCCTCGGCCAGGCCCTGATAGACGCCAGGCTGGTAGGAACCCAGCGCGCCGCCACCTTGCAGCAACAGGGCGACGACATGGTATTGATGGCCGGCCGGCAGGCTGGCGCTTTGATAAAGCTGGTGTTGCGGATCGTAGCCAACGCTCATGCAATACTCCGTTTGCACATCGCTGTGCGGCTGGTTGCTGGTATGCCAGGGAAGGGAGCCACCCTCCAAGGGGGGCGGCTCCCTTCATTATCCGCTGTGGCCTGGAGCGGCTCACTGCGTGGTGTCGCGTCTCAGGGACAGCGCAGCCGATGCAGACTGGCCAAGGCCAGAAGGCATGGCTGCGGCAGCGGTAGTGTCAGCCTTTTATTGCATGTACCAGCCATGGCTGACCACAATCGACTGGCCGGTCAGGGCATTGCTGGGGAAGGAGGCCAGGTAGAGTGCCGTCTGGGCGATATCATCCACGGTGGTGAAGACGCCATCGACGGTGTCACCCAGCATCACGTGCTTGATGACTTCGTCTTCCGAGATGCCCAGGGTCTTGGCCTGTTCGGGGATCTGCTTTTCCACCAGCGGGGTGCGCACGAAACCGGGGCAGATCACATTGGAGCGGACATTGTATTCCGCCCCTTCCTTGGCCAGTACCTTGCTCAGGCCCAGCAGCGCGTGCTTGGCTGCGACATAGGCGGACTTGAGCTTGGAGCCTTCGTGCGAGTGCACCGAACCCATGAAGATGACGGTGCCACCGCGCTTGTCCTTGTACATGTGGGGCAGGGCGGCCTTGGTGGTGAGGAAACCACCATCGACATGAATGGCTTGCAGCCTTTTCCAGTCGGCAAAGCTGAAATCCACCAACGGGCTGATGATCTGGATGCCGGCATTGGATACCAGGATATCCAGCTGGCCAAAGGCATCCACCACGGCCTGGGTGCCGGCATTGACCGCCTCTTCATTGGTGACATCCATGGCCACGCCCATGGCTTTGCCGCCTGCCGCGATGATTTCCTTGGCCGTGGCCTCGGCTGCGGCCAGATTGATGTCGGCAATGGCCACCGCTGCGCCCTCGCGGGCATAGGTCTCGGCAATGGCGCGGCCGATGCCGCTGGCGGCACCGGTAATCAGGGCAACTTTTCCTTGCAGTTTCATGCTTCTTCTCCTTTGGTCAGCGCAGATAATCGAATTCAACTTTGCCAAGGCCCAGAGTCAGGTCGGCAACATAGTGTTTGGCACCCAGTATTTCCAGCACCGGTAAATCCGCCACCGGTGCCAGTGCATGGGGGAAGAGTGACAAGGCGGCAGGTCCAGTCCAGGCGCCATGCACTTCGACATCCAGCATGGGGAAGCTCACCAGTTCGCAGATGCGCGCCGTGCCATCGACATGAGGGATGATTTTCAGCAGGTAGTTGGGGGTGTCGCGCAGGCTTTGGGCTATGACGGCGCGGTCCAGTTCCCGGTGCTTGTAGCCCATGCTGCCGGTGGCCACGCGTACCGGGCCATAGTTCAGCTCGCCTACCAGGGTGTCGGTATGCACTTTCAGCTGGGGGGAGGCCATTTTCTTGGGAAAGCCCCACAACTCGCGGCCGCCGGCGGTGGGCGGGTGGTCATTCAGATACATGGCGTGGGTGTAGTTGCCCGCTTTGCCCTGGTAGGAAACCGGAATCACCTGACCGCTTTCGGTGTAGTCGCCAAAGCCGGTGGAGTCCGGCATGCGGATGAATTCGAAATTGACCACCGGCTCGATCATTTGCAATGGCTCGGGAATCACCGCCCGCAGTTTGTCCGGGTCGGTGCGGTAGCTGATGATGAAGAATTCCCGCTGGTAAAAGCGGTAGGGGCCGGGAGGAAAGGCTGGGCTGGTAAGCGGCATGGCAAAGGCTTGCCGACGAATCTGTTCGATATTCATGAACCTACCTGTAAGGATGTCGTGCGTTGCTGGAATGCATGCCGCCATGACCGGCTGGCGGCAGCCCATTAAGAATGTCTGGCGGGAGGCTTTACAGCCAGATCGTGGTGACAGGTCTAATTGTCAGGGGCAATGGATTGCAGCAGCATGACCGGCCTTGTTTTTCACTTGCCCGACAGCGCGCCGATTCGGGTTATCATGCGCTATTGATCGCCGGACGGGCAGGGCTCGCGGTATGGCTTTATTGCGCCGGTGCCAGCCTGCGCCACAACACCAACAACAGAACAGCACACATCATGTCCCAGCATACCTTTTCCCCGGATGGCAACGCCCTGACCAGCCCCAAGGCCTGGTACCAGGCCGCCAGTGAAAAGCCCGGTTTCATTCATGATGCGGCACAGGCAGCCGCCATCGAAGAGCTCGATGCCTTGTGGCATCAATTGCTGGAATTCAAGGACAAGCGCAACCGCTTTCTGGGGCGCAGCCTGCGCAGCCCGGATGTGCCGCGTGGCCTGTATTTCTGGGGGGGCGTGGGGCGTGGCAAGAGCTTCCTGATGGATGCCTTCTACGCCTGCGTGCCGTATCGACGCAAGCGCCGCATTCATTTCCACAATTTCATGGCCGAGGTGCACCGCGAACTGCGCCAGCTGGCGGGGAGCAAAGACCCTTTGCTGGCCTATGCCGACAAGATCGCCCGCGAAACCCGTCTGCTGTGTTTTGACGAATTTCATGTCAGCGACATTGCCGATGCCATGATGCTGGGCCGCCTGCTCAGCGCCTTGTTCGAGCGTGGCGTGGTACTGGTGACCACTTCCAACTACCCGCCGGATGGCTTGTACCCGAACGGTTTGCAACGGCAGAACTTCCTGCCGACCATTGACTTGATCAAGCGCGAATTGAATGTGCTGAATGTGGATGGTGGCAATGACTATCGCCTGCGCGAACTGACCCGTGAGCCCTTGTTCATGGTGCCGGACGATGCGGCTGCCGAGGCGCGCATGGAGGCCATGTTTAGCCGCTTGAGCAGCGAGACGCTGATTGCCAAGCAGGAAATCGAGATTCTGGGGCGGCAGATTCCGCTGAAGAAACTGGCACCGGGCATGATCTGGTTTGATTTTCCGGCCATCTGTGATGGTCCGCGCGCCCAGACCGACTATCTGGAGATCGCCACCGAATTCCATACCGTGTTCATCAGCGGTATTCCCAAGCTGGCGGCCAAGGATGCCTCCATTGCCCGCCGCTTTACCTGGCTGGTGGATGTGTTTTACGACAACCGGGTGAAGCTGATTGCTTCGGCCGCAGTGCCCATCGACGATATTTATACCGACGGCGTGCAGGCCAGCGAGTTTTTCCGTACCGCCAGCCGGCTGACCGAAATGCAGTCCAAGAGTTATCTGGAGCTGCCGCACCAGAGTGCCGGCCAGACCCACGACCAGCCACCGCCGGGCGTGGTGATCTGAAATACCGTGCTGTGCAGCCCACGGCCAGACAGTGTCTGGCCGTTTTGCTGTCAGGCTTGCGGAATGTCGTCGATCAGGGCAATCAGGTCGGTGATGCCGACGTCCTCGCCCAGCTGGGACAGCAAGGTGGTGGCCTGGCCGCGGTGGTGGGTCTGGTGATTGAAGAAGTGCAGCAGAAGGGCGTGGAAGTTCTTGCGCTGCGCGATGCCACGGGTGTTGTGATAGGCCAGCGGCTGATCAAGATCGCTGTCGTTAAGCGCGCTGCATAAGTAGATGATGACTTCGTCCAGCTGCTGTCGCCGCGTCGCTAGCGCGGGCAGCTGGTCAAACAGCAAGTCGTTCAAGGAGGTGGGCGCTGCCATGGCCTGCAGCGGCTGCAAGGCGGCAAAGTTGGCGGGGTGCTGGCCAAAGCGTTGCAGCCACAAGGTGTCGGCTACCACGATGTGATTGAGCGTACCAAACAGCGAACCAAAAAACGCGCCGCAGTCCTGCTGCAAGACCGCTTCTGGCAAGCGGGCTGCCGCCTGGTAAAGTTTGTCATTCATCCACTGGTTGTAGCGGGCCTGCAGCGCAAGCTGTGCGAGTCGGTTCATCGTGCCCTCCTGAAAACAGCACGATAACGCAGCATTTGCCGGAATGACAGGCAAAACAAAAGCGGCCATCAGGCCGCTTTTTGCACAGCATTCAAACAAGCGATCAGGCGCGCTTCTTGAATTCGCCGGTGCGGGTGTCGATTTCGATCTTTTCGCCGGTATTGACGAAGGCCGGAACCTGTACTTCGAAGGTGGTGCCTACCAGACGAGCCGGCTTCAGAACCTTGCCCGAAGTATCGCCGCGTACGGCCGGTTCGGTGTATTCCACTTCGCGTACCACGGTGGTCGGCAGTTCCACGGAGATGGCCTTGCCATCGTAGAAGGTAACCTGGCAAACATCTTCCATGCCGTCAACGATGTAGTTGAGTGCGTCGCCCAGGTTGTCGGCTTCTACTTCGTACTGGTTGAATTCGCTGTCCATGAAGACATACATCGGGTCAGCAAAGTAGGAGTAGGTGCAATCCTTGCGATCCAGAACCACGACGTCGAACTTGTCGTCAGCGCGGTAAACGGCTTCAGAGCCGGTGCCGGTCAGCAGGTTCTTCATCTTCATTTTTACAACGGATGCGTTGCGGCCGGATTTGCTGAATTCGGCTTTTTGCACGACCATCGGGTCGTTGCCTACCATGAATACGTTGCCAGCGCGGAGTTCTTGTGCGGTTTTCATTGCTTGTAAAGTCCCAAACTCTTGATTGAACTCGGAAATCGGTTTCCGAAAAACGGGCTATTCTAGCTGGTTTTCTATGAATTGCACCAGCCGCATCCCCAAGTCTCCTTGCTCGAGCAACTTGTCCGGCCAGTTGCGGCTGTGCTGATGCCATTGCGGCAGGCACTTTTCCAGCTGCTGCCACGCTGCCACCATGCCCTGGCCATGGTTCCAGGCATGGCTTGCCGCCTGCAGGGCGCTGGCGGTTTCCGCGTCAATGCCTCGGCAGTAGTGTGACAAAAAGGCATCAAGCTTCACCATGTGCGCCGCATCGTCTTGCGGATAGATATGCCAGATGAAGGGCCGGCCCGCCCATTGTGCCCGGACGAAGCTGTCCTCGCCGCGCACGAAGTTGATATCGCAAGACCACAGGGTCAGATCGTAACTGTCCTGATCGGTCATCGGCAGCACATGCACGGTCAGCGCGCCGCGTGTGGCATGCTGTCCGGCCTGCAGCGGCCGCCCCAGCACTGCCTCGACATCGGCCAGCACCTTGCCCTCCGGCACCATGCAGTGCACCGGCAGCGGGCTGCCTGTCCAGTACTCCAGCAACTCGCGTGCCGCCGGGTTTTCATAGGCAAACAGGCTGATGCGCCACTCCTCCGGCTGCTTTTCCGGAATATCGAACATCTGCCAGAAGGCGCGTTGCGCCAGCTTGTCTTGTTGCCAGCGCTGACGGGTGGCGATCAGGCCATCCTCGCATAGCAGGCCGCCGGTGCTAGCGCTGAAACCGGGAAAGAAAAAGTACTTGGTCAAGGGCAGGCGCGGGTGGGGCGAGGCCATGCCATGGCAGCCTTCCACCCAGTCTTCCGCCGACAGGTATTCCAGATTGATCCACACCGGCCTGATGTCAGCCCCTGCCATGGCTTGTTCCACGGTGTCGGGCAGGCGGCAGCCAAAGGCCTCGATCACCACCCGTGCCGGCTGGTAGCCGGCAAAGCTGTCGTGCGGCTCCCAGCGGCGGATGTCGATATCGTCCACCAGCTGTTGTGGGCTGGCCGGGTCCAGCAAGGGGGCGATGCGGGCAAAACTGGCCAGATCATCCACCCACAGCCGCACCGGGTGGCCAAAGTCATGAGCCAGCCGGCGGGCCAGTCGCCAGGCCACCCCGATATCACCGTAGTTGTCGATGACGGTACAGAAAATATCCCAGCTGAGGCGTGCGGTCTGTGGCATGGCGGCATGATGAAATGAGGGCAGGCGCAGCATAGCACGCGCTGCTGCGGCCTGTGCGGCTGTGGCTGCCGGTCAGGCGTGCCAACAACTTTGCTAACAACATGCGGGTAACACTATTTGATAAAACAGTTAAAATGAAAGCTAATGCCTACAAGAAGAACGCCATGAGCACAACTGATCAGAATTCTGGAAATCCCCCCTTGCCAGGCAAGGCTGCGCGCTGGCGGCGCTGGCTGGCCGGCCTGCTTGGCATCATCGTGCTGTGCTGGGGCTTTCTGGCGGGTATTGCGCCGGGCATCGTACAAAGCCAGGCCAGCAAATGGGCTGCTGGCATCGGTCGCCAGCTGAGCCTGGGCGAAGTGTCCATCAATCCGTGGAAAATGGCGGTGGAAATCCGCCGGCTGCAACTGGCCGAGGGCAAGGGTGAGCCGCTGTTCGCCGCCGACCGGGTCTATGTCGATTTCGACCCCACCGCGCTGTTGCTGGGGCGCTGGCAGCTGTCGGAATTCGCGATGGACGCGCCCAGGCTATGGGTCAAGCGTGACGGGCAAGGGCAGTGGAACTGGGCGCGCTTCATCAGCGATGCCAGCGGCCCGCCCCAGCCGAAAAAACAGGACAGCACCACACCAACATTCCTGCTGCAGGCACTGGCCATCCGCAATGGCCAGATCATGGTCAATGACCAGCTGGCCGGCAGCAAGGAGCAGTTCAAGGTTTCGCCACTGAATCTGTCGCTGACGGATATTTCCACCCTGCCGGAAGCCGGTGGCTATCGCCTGCATGCCGCCCTGGGGGATGGCACCCAGCTGGACTGGAAGGGCAGCCTGCAATTGCAGCCTTTGCAATCGACCGGTCAAGCCAGCATCCGCGGCTTTACCCTGGCCAGCGTGTGGGACTACATCAAGCCGCAGTTCAATATCGCCAAGCCGCAAGGCGAGCTGTCGGCCCAGGCCAGTTATCACTTCGATATGAGCGGCAAGCGCGCCCAGCTGCAGATCAGCCCCTTCAATGCCCAGCTCAAGGGCTTGCTGATGCAGGCACCGGCCAGCCAGCACCATTTTTCCCTGCCCACCCTCAATGTCAGTGGTGGCAGCTTTGATCTGCAGGGCAGCCGCCTGGCGATCAAGCAAGTGGCGCTGGAGGGCGGCAGCCTGGATGCAATGCGCATGCAGAATGGTGTGATCGACTGGATGATGGCCTTGCCGCAACAGCCGGCCAGCGCAGCGGCCCAGCCCGCGCACCAGAATGCGCCGTCGCCATGGTCCATCACGGTGGACGATATCAAGCTGGCCAACTGGCAATACCGGCTGACCGATGCCGGTTTCACCACGCCCTTGCAGCTGTCAGCCTCCTTGCCGCTATTGCATGCCCGTTTTGCGCTGGACCCCAGACAGGGCTTCAGCGTCGACCGGCTGGCGGCCGAGCTGGCTGACATCAAGCTGGGTAATGGCGAGCGGGAAGAACAGATCAGCCTGGCCAAGGCCACGCTGCAGCCTTCGCGCATTGTGCAGCATGGTCTGCTGATCGAGCCGGGTGCGCTGGATTTGCAGGGCCTGCGCGTGGCTGTGGAACGCAACAAGCAGGGGCAGTTAAACCTGGCCCGGCTGTTTGCCCGCGGCAAGGTCAATCCGCCAGCCAGCCAGCCGGCAAGCGCCGACGGCAAGAGCCAGCCAGGCTGGCAGCTGCATTATCCTGCGGTCAAGCTGACGGATGGCCAGCTGGGCTGGAGCGACCAGACCCTGGCGCGACCGGTCAGTGCCACGCTGCGCGCGCTGAACGCCACCTTGCAGCCTGATGCTGCCGGCCAGCTGGCGCTGGAACTGGCCGGCCAGCTGGAGTCCGGCCAGCTCAAGGCCGCATTGCAGCTGGACCCGGCCACTGCAGCCATCAAGGGCAAGGTGAATGCCCAGGCCCTGCCGCTGGCACCGTTTGCACCGTATGGTTTGTCCGGCACGCCGCTGCGCATGAATGGCGGCCAGCTGAATGCCCAGCTGGATGTGGAGTCGGCGAGCAAAGGCTGGAAAGTGGCCGGTACTGCCGGCATCAGCAGCCTGGCCATCATGGAGCCGGGTGAGAAACTGCCGCTGCTGGGCTGGCGCAATCTGCGGGTCAACGGTATCCGTGCCCAGAGCACCCAGGCCTTGCCGCTCAGCGTGGCGGTACAGGATGTGCAGCTGGAAGAACTGTCTGCCAGATTGATTCTGGACGCCCAGCGCCAGCTCAACTGGCAGCGCATTTTTGCCGCCAAGGCCGCGGCTGCGCCGAAAACCGCAGCGGCCGCCAAGCCAGCAGCGGCCAGCAGCATGCCGCCAGTGGAAATCCGCAGCATTCATCTGAACCGCAGCAAGGTGCAGTTTGCCGACCAGAGCATGCAGCCGAACTTTGCCACCCAGATGCACCACCTGCGCGGTTCGATCCAGGGCCTGTCCACCCGCCCCGGCCGCACCGGCACCATCACGCTGGATGGCGATGTCGACCAGTATGGTGATGTGCGGGTACGCGGCGTGCTGGCCCCGCTGGCGGTGACCGACAATACCGATGTCACGCTGTCATTCCGCAATATTCTGCTCAACAACCTCAACCCCTATGCCACCACCTTTGCCGGCTGGCGCATCAATGATGGCCGGCTCACCGTCGACCTGCACTATCTGCTGGACCACCGCCAGATGAAGGGGCAGAACCGGGTGGTGATCAACACCATCCAGCTGGGTGACGAGGTGCCGGACTACAAGGGTACCCACCTGCCGCTGCGGTTGGCCGTGGCCTTGCTGGAGGATAGCGACGGCAAGATCGATCTGGATTTGCCGGTATCCGGCAGCCTGGATGACCCGCAGTTCAGCTATGGCCAGATCGTGTGGAAGGCGCTGGTGAATGTGCTGACCAAGGTGGTCACCGCCCCGTTCCGTGCCCTGGGTGCGTTGCTGGGTGGCGATGGCTTCGACAATGTCTACTTCATTCCGGGTGAGGCCAATGTGGCACCGCCGGAGCGCGAGAAGCTGGAAAAGGTGGCTGCGGTAATGGCCAAGCGGCCCAAGATGCAGTTGCAGCTTGCCGGCAGTTTTGATCCGGCGGTCGACAGCAAGGAGCTGGCCCGTGCCCGCATCGACAGCGCCATCCTGCAGGCCGCCGGGCGCAGCCTGTTGCCGGGCGAACCGCTGCCGCTGCCCGACATGGCCGACCCGGCCATGCTGGATGCCATCAAGACGGTGTATGCCAAGCGCCTGGGCCGTCTCAAGCTGATGGGCCATACCCTCAATCCGGGTGGTCCGGCGGGCAGTGCACTGGCCAAGCTGTTGCGTGGCGAGCTGATTGCGGCCGAGAAAGTGGACGATGCCGCCTTGCAGGCACTGGCGCAGCAACGTGCCGAAAATGCCCGCAAGGTGATGATGCGGATTGACAACACTTTGGCCGCACGCATCACACTGGGCGAAGCCGCCAAAACCCGCGCCGAACGGGACGGCATCGCCATCGGCATCAAGCTGGGCAGCAAGTAGACGCTAATTCGGCTTGATGTCCATCAATAAACGGCGTAACTACATATGGTGTAGTACGCCGTTTTCTTTTGCCACATATTGTGAGTTTTGCGTAAGAATGGGCAGCCGCCTCATCGGCAGAGCCGTGGGCGAAGGGGCGGCGTAATGCCCTGGCAGCGGTTAAACTGTCTAGTCGATGCGACTGCGGTAATCAGGACAATTCTCAAATAAATCAGGAATCGAGGGGCCGGAATGAAGCGTGAAAACAGTGCGGTCATGCTGGAGCAGGACATCTCGCGTGAGGTCTTGCTGGAAAAGTATGCCAAGGGCGATGAACAGAGTGTCAGCGAGGTCAGACAACGGGTAGCGCGCGCACTGGCGGCGCTGGAGCAGGACCCGGCCCGCTTCGAGCCGCTGTTTTTCCAGGCACTGGACAATGGCTTCATTCCCGGTGGCCGCATCAATTCCGCCGCCGGCACCGCGCTGCGCGCCACGCTGATCAACTGCTTTGTGCAGCCGGTGGGTGATTCGGTCTCCGAGCCCTCGAATGGCAAGGTCGGCATCTACGAAGCCCTGCTGCAAGCCGCCGAAACCATGCGTCGTGGTGGAGGCGTCGGTTACAACTTCTCGCGCATCCGCCCCAAGGGCGCACGGGTGAAGGGCACCAATAGCCGCGCTTCCGGGCCCGTGTCCTATATGCGGGTGTTCGACCGCAGCTGCGAAACGGTGGAGTCAGCCGGTGCCCGCCGTGGCGCGCAAATGGGCGTGCTGGATATCAGCCATCCGGACGTGGAAGACTTCATCCATGCCAAGGACAAGGGCGATCTGCGCAATTTCAATATTTCGGTGGGCGTGTCGGATGACTTCATGCGCGCGGTGGAGGCGGATGCCGAGTGGGAGCTGACCCACAGCGTGGAACCATCTACCGACGCCTTCCCCGGCCACTACCAGCGCGCGGACGGCCTGTGGGTGTATCGCACCATTCCGGCACGCGCGCTGTGGCAGCAGATCATGGCATCCACCTATGACCACGCCGAGCCGGGCGTGCTGTTCATGTCCAGGATCAACCAGGACAACAATCTGTCCTATTGCGAAGTGATTGAATCCACCAACCCCTGCGGCGAGCAGCCGCTGCCGGACTACGGCTGCTGCGATCTGGGTTCGGTGAATCTGTGCAAATACGTGCGTCAACCGTTTGGTGCCAAGCCCAGCTTCGATTTCGCCGCTTTCGACAGCGTGGTACGCATGTCCATCCGCATGCTGGACAATGTGCTGGACCTGACCGTGTGGCCGCTCAAGGAGCAGGAGCGCGAAGCGCAGTCCAAGCGCCGCGTCGGCCTGGGTTTCACCGGCTTGGGCGATGCCTTGATCATGCTGAAAATCCGCTACGACAGCGAAGAGGGCCGTCGCTTTGCTGCGCGCATTTCGGAAGCCATGCGCGATGCAGCCTACGATGCCTCGGTGGATCTGGCCATCGAGAAGGGCGCTTTCCCGCTGTTCGATGCCGAGCAGTACCTGGCTGAGCCGCATTGCGCCAGCCGTCTGCCGGACAGCATCAAGGCCCGTATCCGCAAGCACGGCATCCGCAATTCCCACCTGTTGTCCATCGCTCCCACCGGCACCATTTCGCTGGCGTTTGCCGACAATGCCAGTAACGGTATCGAGCCGCCGTTCTCCTGGTTCTATACCCGCAAAAAGCGCATGGCCGATGGCAGCACCCAGGAATACCTGGTGGAAGACCATGCTTATCGCGTGTATCGCATGCAGGGGGGCGATACCCAGGCGCTGCCGGACTACTTTGTCTCGGCGCTGGAAATGAGCGCGCTGGATCATATGCGCATGGTGGCCGCCGTAGCACCGTATATCGACACCGCCATTTCCAAGACGGTGAATGTGCCGGCGGATTACCCGTTTGCCGATTTCGAAAGCCTGTATCTGGAAGCCTGGCGTAATGGCCTGAAGGGTATCACCACCTATCGCCCCAATAGCGTGCTCGGTTCGGTCTTGTCCATCGAGCCGGCCAAGGAAAGTGCCAAGGAAGCGCCGCAAGACCTGTCGGCCAGTCAGGATGGCGATCCGGACCGCCGCATCACCCTGAATACCGCACCCAGCCCGGCCTTGGCCAGCCTGAAATGGCCAAACCGGCCCAAGCTGAAGGAAGGCAACCCGTCCTGGACCTATATGGTGGAAGGCCCGGCCGGTGATTTCGCCGTGGTGGTGGGCCATGTGGAAAACGGTCGCATCACGCCGTTCGAGTGCTGGGTGAATGCCACCGAAGAACAGCGTGGCCTGGGTGCCATCGCCAAGACCCTGTCCATGGACATGCGCTGCCGCGACCACGCCTGGCTGGCCGCCAAGCTGGACGCGCTGTCGCATACCAATGGCGACAAGCGTTATGTGTTCGAGCTGGGTGAGCGCACGGTGTACGCCACATCGGCCGCCGCGGCGCTGGGCCAGGTGGTGCGTCACCGCGTGGAGCAACTGGGCGCACTCACCGCCGAGCAGCACGAACCCACCCCGGTGATGGATGCGCTGTTTGCCCGCAAGGAACCCAAGTCCGGCACCGATGGCACCATGAGCTGGTCGGTGGATGTGGCCAATCCGCAAACCGGTGACGATTTCGTGCTTTTCCTCAAGGAACTGGTATTGCCCAATGGCCAGCGTCGCCCGTATTCGGTGTGGCTGGCTGGTAATTACCCGCGCGAGCTGGATGGCCTGTGCAAGATGCTGTCGCTGGACATGCGGGTGATCGACCCGGCCTGGATAGGCATGAAGCTGCGCAAGCTGTTGACCTATGCCGAGCCGCAAGGCGATTTCTTTGCCCGCATTCCCGGCCAGGAAAAGTCGCAAAGCTGGCCCTCCACCGTGGCCTATATGGCGCAGCTGATGATTCATCGCTATGCCATGCTGGGCGTGCTGACCCGCGATGGCGTGCCGCTGGAGGACATGGGGGTGATGGTGCCGGAGCAGAGCGATCTGTTCAGCCCGGAAACCGCCGCCCAGCCAGCCCTGAAACCCTTGTCCGGCAAGCCCTGCCCGGAATGCGGTAACCATGCGCTGATCAAGAAGGACGGTTGCGAATTCTGCACCGCCTGCGGTCATGTCGGGGCTTGTGGTTAAGGTGTAGTGCTTGCGGGTGGGTCGGTCTGTAAGCTGACCTGCCTGCAGGCTTGAGCCTCAGCCATCGTCCTGATAGCGGTTCTCCGGCAGACCGCAGTGGCCGGTGTGCATGGCCAGTACTGCGCCATCTAGTGGTCCGGGTTGGCTCAGGCCAAAGCGGGCCGAGGTGATCAGCAGGGTATCCAGCCGACTGCCGCCATCGGCATTGCCAAAGGTACAGCTGGTTGGGTTGCATAGCGGCAGCGGAATGATGCGGTCGGTTTTGCCGCCTGGCGTGGTCCGCACAATGCAGCCCGCGCCAAAGCGGGCTGTCCACAAACAGCCATCCTCATCCATGGCGGAACCATCGGGAATGCCAGGTCCACCCTGCTGCAAGATACGGCGCTGGCTGATGTCGCCGGATGTTGCGTCGTAGTGCCACACCCAGATGGCATTGCGTTGGCTGTCGCCAGCATAAAAGTAGCGCTGGTCGGGTGACCAGGCCATGGTATTGGGGCAGCCGAATTCGGCAGCGCTGAAGGCGATGGCCTGCCGCCCGCAGGTGCGCCACAGACGACCGGCAAAGCTGGATGTGGCGCGTGGCTGGCCATGCTGGTCCAGATTGTTTTCCATGCTGGCCACCCAGAAACGTCCGGCCGGGTCACATTTGCCCTCGTTCAGCCGCAGCAGCGGCGCGGATTCCGGCCGGGTCAGCCAGTGGCGGATACCTTCGGCGGGTGTCCAGAGTGCAGTGCCGCTGGCGAAGGCCACCACAGCGCTGTCTCCCTGCGGGTTGAGTGCCAGTGCCGCAGGCAGTTCGGCAGTGGGAAAGCTGTCGGTACGGCCATCGGGCCAGCGGCGGCGGATGGCCTGTGCTGTCATGTCCACCGACCACAGGCAGCCGTGCCCGGCATCCCAGAACGGGCTTTCCCCCACCTCGTCGCGTTGCTCGCCCCAGATGGCTGTTTTCATGGCTGTGCTTCGGCAAAGTACTGTGGAAACAGGCCCTGGGCCTGCTCCAGAAAAGAGAAGATACGCCGCAGATGCTGCTGCAGGCAGGCTTCGGCCGCAGCGCTGTCGGTACCGGCAATGGTTTGGCGAATGGCTTGGTGCTGGGTGATGACCATGGCCAGATCTTCCACCGAGGACACCGTCAATTGCCGGAAGCGGTCCATGTGCACCTTGACGCGGGCGATCTCCTCGATGATGGGGCCACAAGCGGCAAACATGGCGATATGGCGGTGAAAATCCTCGTCCGATTGATAAAAACGCTCCAGGTCGCCCACTTGCAGATAGGTGCGCTGCAGGGTGATCTCCTTGTCCAGCTGCATCAGCAGGAAGTGCCGCTCCGGTATGGCCATCACTTTGCGCAGCATGGCGGTTTCCAGTGCCTCGCGCATGAATTGCGATTTCTCCAGATCACTGCGCCGCAAGGGCAGCACGCGGCTGCCCCGCTGTGGCAGGACTTCCACCAGGCCCTGTTCGGCCAGCCTGGCGACTGCCTCGCGCACCGGGGTGCGGCTGACACCCAGGGTGGCGGAAAGGGAGGCTTCGGATATCAGCTGGCCCGGTTCCAGTTCAAAGCGACAAATCCGCTCCAGCAACAACTGGTAGAGCTGGCGCGCCAGCGGCTGGCGCAGATCCGGCACAAAGGGCTTGAGCGTGCCCAGGGCTGGGGGCTGGCTCATGATACACGCAGGCCTTGCATGAACTGACGGCGCAGCAGCACAAACAGTAGCAAGGTGGGCAGCGAGGCCAGCACGGCAGCGGTCAGCATGATATTGGGGCCGCTTTGCGCATAACTGCCCTGAAATACCAGCAAGGCATTCATGATGGAGCGGGTTTCCGGGCTATTGCCCAGCACCGAGGAAAACAGCATGTCGTTCCAGATCCAGGTGAATTGCAGCAGGAACACTGCCGACATCGGACCGCGCAGATTGGGCAGGATGATGCGCCAGAACAGTATCAACTCCGACGCGCCATCCAGCCGGGCTGCCTGGTCGATTTCCAGGCTGAGGTTCTGCATGTAATTGCGCAATACCAGCACCGGGAAAGGAATGCAGATGGCGGTGTACAGCAGGCACATGCCCAGACGGGTATCCAGCAGCTCTGCCCACTGGAAGCCAAAGAACAGCGGAATCAGATACATCTGGAAGGGAAACACCGTACCGGCAAACAGCAGCAGAAACCACAGATTGCGTAGCGGAAAACGCATGCGCGCCAGTGGATAGGCTGCCATGGCCCCCAGCAGCACCGCGAGGGCGGCACCGATGCCGGCATACAGGGTGGAGTTGAGCATGGCCTGCGCCATGCCTGCTTGCTCCCAGGCCATGCGGATATTGTCCAGCAGGGGGGCCGCACTGGCGGGCAGGGAAAGCGGTGCGCTGGCGGCGTATTCAGCGCTGGATTTGAAAATGGCCAGCAGCACATAGCTGAAGGGCAGCAGCCAGAGCAAGGCCAGGGCCAAGCCGCACAGGGCCTTGCCCCAGCGTAGCGGCGAGGGGGTGGGCGGCCTGGCCGTGGCAATCCACGCCAGCTCTTGTGGTGATAGGTTTTGCATCAGCGCACCATCCTGTCTGCACGGGCTTGCAATAGGGTCTGGAGCCAGGTAACGGCCAGCACCACGCCTCCAATCACCACGGCGGTGGCGGCGGCAAAGGCCCAGCTGTTTTTCTGGAAGGCTTCGAAATACATGAACACGGCCAGCGACAGGGTGCGCTGTTGCGGATAGTTCGCCCCCATCACCCACAGCAGATCGAACACGGTAAACCCGGCCAGTACCGACAGAATCACCACCATCAGCAAGGTGGGGGCGAGCAGGGGCAGGGTGATGTGGCGGAACAGCGGCCAGGGACCGGCACCATCCATGCGGGCGGCTTCCAGCGGATCGCGCGGCAGCGCCGCCAGCCCGAGCAACAACAAGACCATCACCAGCCCGCAGCTTTGCCAGACAAAGGCCAGGATGATGGCGGGCGTGACCAGCTGTTCTTCAAACAGCCAGCCGGTTTCCACCGGCATATTGGTGAACACGCCCAGCATCTGGTTGAGCATGCCTTGCGGTGCATAGACGTAATACCACATCACCCCCGCAGCGGTAGGGGCGAGGATGCGTGGCAGGAAAATGATGGATTTGAACCATTCCTGACCGGGCATCCGGCGAAACAGCAAGGCCATGCCCAGACCAAGGCTGAGCGGGAACAGCACCGAGGCCACCACCCACAATGCGGTATTGCCCAGCGCCTCGTCAAAATAGGGGTTGTCCGACAGCTGGATATAGTTCTGCCAGCCAGCGAAATCGTCGCGCCCCTCAAACAATTGCCATTGGGTGAAGCTGAGCCAGATGTTGTACAGCACCGGCAGTAACAGCAGGCCGCCCACCAGCAGCAGGGCCGGGGCCATGAAGCGCAGTGCCACCCGCAGCTGGCGACGTTGCCGGGCACGTTCGCGCGCCTTGATGTGTGCCAGGCCGATACGGGCTAGCAGTTGTTGATCGTGCTGCATGAGCGGGTTCATGCCGGTCTCCGTTGAAGTGCGGCTGGTTGGCCTGTTGCCAGGTGATGGGTCAGGGTTTTTTGCGCTTGCTCCAATAAGCCGCGTTCAGGCTTTGCATGCGCTGCATGACGTGCTGGGCGGTGCTCATGTCCGGTTTCAGCATGAAACGGTTGAACTCCGCCACCATCTCGCCTTGCAGCGTGCTGGGCACGCTTTCCCACCAGCGCAGGAACAGGGTGTGTCGTCTTTGCGCAAGCTGTGTGTTGACCTGGCTGATAAGGGCATTGGGCGCGGCGATCTTGTCATTGCCGATATAGTTGCCAGAAGCCTTGCCCCAGGTTTGCGCACCCTGATTGGAAACCCAGAAACGCAGCGTCTTCATCACTTCGGGATTGGCCAGTCCCTTGCGGGACGCCACAATCGGCGCACCTTCCACGATGATGGCCGGCTGCTGTACACCAGGGGCATTGGGCAGAATGAACACGCCCAGTTCCTTGAGCGGGAAACCAGCCTTGTCCAGCAGGCCGACCGCCCATTCTCCAAACAGATACATCACGCCCTTGCCCCGGACGAAGTCGTTGATTTCTTCATTGGAACGCGGGTCGGAAAACCAGCCCTTGGCATACATGTCGGACCATATCCTGAATACATTGCGCACCGCCGGGCTGTCGTAGGCCACGCTGCCATTGTTCAGGCCGGTATAGGCCTTGGGGTCGGTGCGCAGCAGCAGTTCCTGAAACCAGATGAAGCCGCGCCAGCCATCCTGGGTGGTGGCCAGAAACGGTGTCTGGCCAGCGGCTTTGATGCGCGCGGCCACAGTTTGCAGTTCGGCCCAACTGGCGGGCGGTTTCAGGCCCAGGCGGGCAAATACACGTTTGTCGTACAACACCACCCAGCGTGACAGCTGCAAAGGAACGGCATAGGGCTGACCGTTCACGCTGAACAGCTCCTTGACGCCCGGCTGGAAGCGGCCATCGGCCTCCATCTCCTGCCACAGTGCCCCCAGTGGTGCCAGCTGTCCGGTAGCTGCCAGCGTGTTCAGTGATGCGCCGGTCCACCAGGTAAACAGCTCTGGTGTGCGGCCAGAAGCGACCGAGGCCTGAATGAAGGTTTTGTATTGTTCTGCACTGGCATAAGGGGAAATCTTCAGATTGATGCCATCGGCACGCGCTGCATTGGCCACCGTCTGCAGCGGCCCGCTCCAGAAGCCTTTGTCATTGAACAGTTGCACTTCTTTTGCCATCGCCGTGGTGCTGTACATGCAGCAGGCCGATAGCAGCAGAGGCAGCAAGGCTCGATGCTTCATGGTGAGATGGTCTCCTGGGCATGAGGGGCGCTGGCGCGCAGTGACATGCCGCTGTTGGCGTCGAATAGGTGCAGATGGCTGGCACGCAAGGAAAAACGCAGCATCTGGCCATCAACAAGCTGGCAGCCCTGTTGCAGGCGGGCAATCAATGGGCCGCTGGCCGAGTCGGCAAACAGCAGGGTTTCATTGCCCAGCATTTCGGAAAGGGTGATGGTGGCGGCAAAGGTTTCCGCCTGTGGCGGCGCTGCATCCGGCCAGTGCGGAATGATGTCCTCCGGACGCAGGCCGGCGCAGACCGGGCGGTCAGCGCTCAACTGGCCGGCAAAGCGCATCTGGTCGAGCGGGATGCGGAAGGCGGGTGAGACAAAGTGCCAGTCCTCGCCATTTTGTTGCAGCACGCCGTTAAAAAAGTTCATCTGCGGCGTACCGATGAAGCTGGCGACAAAGCGGTTGAGCGGATTCTGGAAAATGTCGAGCGGGCTGCCTTGCTGCACGATGGCGCCGTCTTGCATCACCACCATGATGTCGGCCAGGGTCATGGCCTCTACCTGATCGTGGGTGACATAGATGGTGGTGACCTTGAGCCGGTGTTGCAGGCGCTTGATTTCCCCCCGCATCTGGTTGCGCAGCTTGGCGTCCAGATTGGACAGCGGCTCGTCAAACAGAAAAACCTTTGGCTCACGCACGATGGCACGTCCCATGGCGACGCGCTGGCGCTGGCCACCGGACAGCTCGGCAGGCCGCCGTGTCAGGTAAGGTGCCAGCTCCAGTGTTTTTACCGCGACATCAATCCGCTCTTGCCGCTCGGCAGCGGAAATGCCCGCCAGCTTCAGCGAGAAAGCCAGGTTTTCCTGCACAGTCATGTGCGGATAGAGCGCATAGGACTGGAACACCATGGCCACGCCACGTTCCTGCGGTGGCAGATCGTTGGCCAGTTTGCCGTCGATCAGCAATTGGCCATGGCTGATGCTTTCCAGCCCGGCGATCATGCGCAGGGTAGTGGATTTGCCGCAGCCGGAAGGGCCGACCAGCACCACGAAGGCAGCGTCAGGTATCTCGAGATTGATGCCGCGCACCACCACCTGTTGTTCATAGACCTTGACCAGATCGCGCAGACAGACCTCAGCCATGCTGTACCTCCAGCTGCCTGACGGTGCGGGGCATGCATTGCCGGTGCGGCCGGTGTATAACGGCCGCCTGTCTGAGCGGAGTTTCCAGAGGAAGGGCAATCGTGCTTGCCTTGATGTCTGCAATGGCCATGTTTCAGTCCTGTGAGGGTGAGCCGCCGATCAGGGCGAGCAAGCCACCATCAATGCGGATCACTTCTCCGGTAATGAAGGTGGCACGGTCTGACAGCAAAAAAGCCACCAGCTCTGCGACCTCGCTGGCATGGCCAGCGCGGCCAAGCGGATGCATGGCGTCGATTTCCCTGCGCAAGGTAGCGGGAGAGGGCGCGCTGGCGATGGCATCGCGCAGCATGGGGGTGTCGATGGCGCCGGGAGCAACGGCATTGGCTCGCACACCCTGGCTGGCAAAGTCCACGGCAATGGATTTGCTCAGGCCGATCAGCCCGTGCTTGGATGCCGTATAGGCCGCGACATGGCGTTGCGAAGCCAGGCCTTGCACCGAGGCCATGAACACCATGGCCCCGCGCTGGACGATCAGCTGTGGCAACAAGGCCTGGCTCAGCAGGAAGGCTGCGCTCAGATTGGTGGCAATCACTTCGTCCCAGCAGTCTTGCGTGGTATCCAGTGCCGACCCGTAGCGCTGGATGCCCGCGTTATGCGACAAGCCGCTTGCACCGCCCAGATCATGGGCTGCCGCGGCGGCAGCATCGGCCGTAGCACGCTCGGCAACCGAACCAGTCACCAGACGATGGGGGACGTCCGCAGGCAAGGCCATGGCCGTGCCTGCCAAGCCTGTGGCATCGCTATCCACCAATACCAGCGGCCGCCCTTCCGCTGCCAGTCGCATTGCGACCGCTTGCCCAATGCCATGGGCGGCCCCAGTGACCACGACGCTCATTGCCATCTCCCGTTGGATTTGGGCACTACCGTACTAGTGGCCGACGACTGGAGTAACCGGTCAATGGGTCAGCAGTGGGCTGGAGGATGGGTATTTGCTGGCATTGAGACGGGTTGCAGGCTGGCGCAGGCAGCGCCGCTGCAGATGCTTCGGGCATGATCTGCCGCAATGCTGGCGCTTGCCATGGCCCGCCTGGCGCGGAAGATAGGCTGGCCCTGCGCTCAGCACAGGGGTGGGGTGGGGGCGAGGTGAACGCGGTGGTGAGAAAGAACTGACTGACCGACTGACCGGGGAGAAGCAGGCAGTGGCTGCCCACTTCTCAGACCTGGGGAAAAATGGGCAGGGCTGCCCACTTTTCAAACCAGTCAAACCAGCTTGTTGGTACGGGCAAAGTCAGTCAGGTCCACCACATTGGAAATGCCCAGCTTTTCGAAGATGTTCACCTTGTAGGTGCTGACTGTCTTGTTGCTGATGAATAGCCGGTCGGCAATGTCCTTGTTGGACAGGCCTTGTGCCAGGTGCTGCAATACGGCCAGTTCGCGGTCGGACAGCTTGTCGATGCGGCTGTCCAGCTG
This sequence comes from Aquitalea sp. ASV15, assembly GCF_016429115.1. Taxonomy (NCBI): domain Bacteria; kingdom Pseudomonadati; phylum Pseudomonadota; class Betaproteobacteria; order Neisseriales; family Chromobacteriaceae; genus Aquitalea; species Aquitalea sp. ASV15. Next base: position 68,509 of record NZ_JAELTZ010000005.1, read on the forward strand.
GCTTTCGCCATTGAGCTTGGCCCCGGATACCACGTCGCGCGGGAAAAAGCTGTAACCGGCCATGATGGCATCCGAAGCGGACAGGATGGCATTCAGGTCCTTGCTTTTGCTGACAAAACCATCCGCTCCGGCCTGCATCGAGCGCGAGGCGTATACCATTTCATCCTGTGCCGACAAGACCAGCAACTTGATGGCCGGGTGCTGGCCCTTGATGCGCTTGATCAGTTCCAGCCCGCTGATGCGCGGGATGTTCAGGTCGATGATGATGAGATCGGCCTTGTGTTCCCTGACCAGTTCGATCACAGACTGGCCGTTGTCGGTTTCCCCGATGATTGAATACCGCCCCGACTTCTCCAGCACCGAACGCACAGCCAGGCAAATGGCCGGATGATCATCAACAATGATGACGCTTTTCATGATTAATCTCCAGAATGTATCAATTGAAGTAATATTTTTCTAGCATTCGACTGATGGAGAGTAATTATTTTTTCTTAAAAAAGTCATAAGAAAAATCTAGTATTCAATCAGAAATTTCCCATCAGCAATCAGTATGTTGATAAGGATAATGTAACAATTATAAAAACCCAAGTATTGCGTTCCGGTGATTTGAATGTCTAGCCAGTCCTTCGGAAATACAATCTTCCCGCTCAAAATATTGATTGTAGAAGATCATGCCATTCAGCGCATGGTATTAAACCAGTTGCTGCGTGCATTGGGTGCCATCGTGGTGGATGAGGCCGTGGATGGTCACCAGGCTTTGTCCCGTCTGGAGTCGCATAGCTATGATCTGGTGATTTGTGATCTGGATATGCCGAATCTTGATGGTATTCAGCTGATGCGCTATTTACGCAGGATAAATAATTTGCCGCAGCTGATTTTCTGCAGTGTGCAGGCGGCCGATATCCTGCAAAGCGTGCAGCGCATGGGGGGCTACCATGAGTTACCGGTACTGGACTGCCTGGCAAAGCCACTGTCCCGGGCGCAGCTGTCGCCGCTGCTGCTGCGGGTATTGCAGTTAAAGACCGGCGGTGTCGGCTGTGCAGCCGGGCGTTACCATTTTTCCCGCAAGGAGTTGCAGCAGGCTTTGCGTGCCGGGCAGATCCAGCCCTGGTATCAGCCCAAGATCGACCCGCAAACCTCGCGCGTGACTTCGGTGGAGGCGCTGGCGCGTTGGCAGCATCCGGATCTGGGCCTGCTCGGGCCGGCCTTGTTCCTGCCGCGCATCGATGAAACCGACCTGAGCGAACAGCTGCTTTGCAGCATGCTGGAACATGGCTTACGTGACTGTCATGAGTGGGATATGCAATTCCCGCAATTGAAACTCGGGGTTGCCGTTAATATCAATATGCGTGAATTCGATCAGCCGGGCATGCCGGATAAATTGCAAAAGATAATGCAGGGTGGTCATGTGCCGCCCTCGCGCATTACGATTGAATTAACGGAAACCCAGCCACTGGATAATCTGAGTTGCTCGCTGGAAAATGCCATCCGTTTGCGGGTGATGGGTTTTAATCTGGCGCTGGATGATTTTGGTGCCGGTTATTCGGGCTTTCACCATTTGCGCGAAATTCCGGCCAATTCCGTCAAGATCGACCGCACGCTGGTGCATCATGCTGCGGGCGATCCCACGGCGGAAAAACTGCTGGGCTTTGCCGTACGCATGCTGCAAAGCCAGAATGTCGCCGTGGTGGTGGAGGGGGTGAGCCGGCAGCAGGATTTTGACCTGGTCAAACAGTTGCGGGTCGACCTGGTGCAAGGCTTCCTGCTGGCCGAACCCATGCCGTCAGCCAGCCTGGCGCAGTTCATCGGCGGCCGCCACGGCCTGAACCTGACTTAGCGCGCGCTTGATCCGGGTGCTCAGGCTTGCTGGCCGGTGGCAGCCAGTACGATTTCCCGAATCGCCACCCTTTGCGGTTGCTGATAGGCAAAGCGGATGGTTTCCGCTACATCTTCGGCGGCCAGTACCCCGCCCATTTGCTGTTTCCACTGTTGGTAATCCTGCTTGATGGCCTCATCGCTGGTGTGGCCGAGCAGCTCGGTTTCCACCGCGCCGGGGGCAATGGTGATGACTCTTACATGATGGCCGGCCACTTCTTCGCGCAGATTCTCCGAAATGGCATGTACGGCAAATTTGCTGCCGCAGTAGGCGACGTGGCCGGGGAAGGTCTTGCGTCCGGCAATCGAGCTGACATTGATGATGGTGCCGTGACGGCGTGCCACCATGCCTGGCAGCACGGCATGGATGCCATTGAGCAGACCCTTGACGTTGACTTCCAGCATGCGCTCCCATTCGGCCGGGTCCTGCTGTGTCATCTTGCCCAGCAGCATCACCCCCGCATTGTTGATGATGGCATCGGCGGGGCCGAATTGCTGTTCGGCCTCTGCCACCGCTTGCCGGACGGCGGTGCGGTCGGTGATGTCCACGGCGCGGCACAGGGTGTCAGGCAATTGCAGTGCGTGCAGCCGCTCCAGCCGGCGTGCCAGCAGGAGCAGCGGATGGCCATGGCTGGCCAGCAGGCGGGCGGTGGCGGCACCGATGCCGGAGCTGGCCCCGGTAATGATGATGAGCGGAGGACGCATGATTCTTCCTTGTATAGATAATTTGCATGGATAAAAGCTGGATACAGTGTAAGAATTAATTTTCTGGCTGAAAAATGCTTAATTTCTGTGGTTGGTATCGGTTTTGTCTATGGATATACGGCAGCTAAAGGCTTTTATCGCGGTATTCGAGGAGCGCAGCATCACCGCGGCGGCGCAGCGGCTGTGCATTACCCAGCCGACCTTGTCGGTGACCATTCGCCAGCTGGAGGAGGACCTGGCCACCACCTTGTTCGAGCGTCTGGCGCGTGGGGTGGCGGTGACCGAGGATGCCCGGCTGTTTTATCCGCAGGCCCGGCAACTGGTGGATCAGGCCGCAGGCTTGCTGCGGCTGTTTCGCCAGCGCCACCATTGCCAGCCGCTGAGCTTGGGAATCGAGGCTGATCTGGGCGTGGTGCAGGTGAGCACGCTGCTGAATGCGGCACGCGCGGCCATTCCCGGGCTATTGCTCAGTGTGGTGGACGGCTGTGCCGGTGATGCCAGGCTGGCGGCGGAGGAATTGCGCTGTGAGGATGAGCTGTTCCTGCCGCTGTGGGAGGAGACCTTTGTGCTGGCCTTGCCGCGCGCGCATCCGCTGGCCTCGCGCAGCGAGCTGGCGATGGCTGAGCTGCATCAGCTGGACTGGATCACCTGTCCACAGCATGCCTCGCATCAGCGCCTGCTGGCCATGCATGGCGAGGGGGCGGCCGGGCTGATGCTGGCCGCGCATGCCGGCTCCTTGCAGCTGGCGCTGCGCATGGTGGAGGCCGGCTATGGCGTTGCGCTCTTGCCCCCCTCCTTGCTGGAAGGCAACAGCAGTGTGGTGGGGCGACCGTTGAGCGGGCCTGGGCTCAGCCGCCGCCTGGGCCTGTGTTATGCGGCGCAAGCGCTGGAAAAGCCTGCACTGCGGGCTTTGCATGATTATTTGCAGGCTGGCGGCCAGATGGCGCCCAGTCCGCATGAGGGCTGAGCGCGCCAGGACGGAAGCGCTGTTGCCGGGATATTATTGACAAGGTCAACTTTATTTTGCATATTGGTTGATAATATCAACTTAGTGGGATGTGGCCAGTGCGCTGGCTTGTCCTCCACAAGGAAAAACCCCGAATGGCTGATTTAAGCCCTGCCCGTGAACGTGGCCTGCTCTGGCTGCTGGCACTGACCCAGTTCACCATCATCATGGACTTCATGGTGATGATGCCGCTGGGGCCACAGATCATGCATGCCTTTGCCATCAGCCCGGCGGCCTTTGCCACGGCCGTATCGGCCTACTCGTGGTGTTCCGGCCTGTCCGGCCTGTTTGCGGCCACCTATATCGACCGCTTCGACCGCCGGCGCCTGCTGCTGGTGATTTACGGCCTGTTTGCCTTGTCAAACCTGGTGTGCGCCACCGCCGGCAATTTCCACATGCTGTTGCTGGCCCGTGCTTTTGCCGGCCTCAGCGGCGGGGTGCTGGCCTCCATCATCATGACCATTGTCAGCGACATCATTCCGGTGTCACGCCGTGGCGCAGCCACCGGGGTGATCATGACGGCGTTCTCGCTGGCCGCCATCGCCGGGGTACCGGCCGGCATCGTGCTGGGGGCGCATCTGGGCTGGTCCTCGCCCTTCTACCTGCTGGTGGTGCTGTCGCTGCTGATCTGGCTGGCCGCCGCCTGGCTGGTGCCCTCGCTCAGGCTGCATCTGCAAGTGCCGCCGCCACCGCTGAGCCAGGTGCTGCCCGAGTTGTGGCGCTTGCTGAGCGATGCGCGCCATGTGCGGGCGTTCGGTCTGACCTTCATCATGATGGTGTCGCACATGATGGTGATTCCGTTCATTTCGCCGGTCCTGGTGGCCAATCACGGCATTGCGCCGCAGCAGATTGCCTGGATCTACATGGCCGGTGGCGCGGCCACCTTCTTTACCTCGCGGCGCATCGGCCGGCTGGCCGACCGCTATGGCAAGCACCAGCTGTTCCGCATCATGGCCCTGTTTTCCATGCTGCCCATCCTGTTTGTCACTCATTTGCCGCAGATTCCCTTCCTGGCCGTGGTGGCGTTCTTTCCCGTATTCATGGTGGCGCTGTCCGGCCGCATGATTCCCTTGCAGGCCCTGCTGACCACGGTGCCGGAACCGCAGCGGCGCGGCGCCTTTCTCAGCGTCAACAGTGCCATCCAGTCGCTGGGCAATGGTTGTGGCGCCTGGCTGGGCGGCTTGCTGCTCAGTGCCGGCAGCGGCGGGCAGATCCTCGGCTACGGCAATAATGGCTGGTGTGCGGTGCTGCTGGTCGGGGTGGCGCTGTGGTGGGTGGGGCGGGTGCATGCCTTGCCGGCACTGCGCTCCGCGGCGGCGACTTCCTGACGGCCGCTGCTGCCGTGCTTACGTGCGGAGCTGATGTGTAATCTGAATAGGGTGGTTGTTGGTTTGCCTGAGCAGCTAGAATGCCGGCTGCGTCTGGTCAGTATTGCCGTGATGTCGTGCTCGGGGGAGCCGCTGTCTGCGCGGGGGCAAGGACCGGATGCCGTCGAAAACAGCTTGAAACCATCAGTCATGCAAAAAAACAAGGAAAGGGCTGCCGGAGCAAACCGGCCAGCCTGGGGGCAGGGGGCCATTACGGGCGGGTTGGCAGGGCTGGGGCTGGCATGTTGTGCCGCGCCGCTGCTGGCTGCCGAAATCAGCAACGGTCTGGGCACGGTCAAGCCGGCACTGGGGCCGGGCATGCAGCTGGAGCTGGATGCCGCCACGCTGGATCTGCGTGGCTGGCTGGGGGCCGGAACGGTGCTGCGGGCGGCGAATCCGGACCCCGCGCTGACCGGCGGCACCAATATGAAGAGCCTGAATGACGGTGATCTGAATTACCGTAGCGGCGATGCGGTTTCCAGCGCGCTGGAGGGCTATCTGCAGGCGGATCTGCAGTATCGCGGCCTGGGCCTGCGCCTGGCCGGCAAGGGATGGTATGACTACGCCCTGTCGCGGCAGGGCGTGGCGCATGGCAATGTGCCCAATCATTACCAGGCCGGCGCGCCGCTGAGTGATGAGGGCTTTGTCCCACTGGGGCGTTTTGGCAATGTGGTGCTGGATGATGCCTATCTGTATGGCACGACCAGCCTGGCTGGCCACCCGCTGTTATTGCGCGCAGGGCGCCAGACCATTCCCTGGGGCAGCCCCACCAGCGGCGGCATGCTGTCGCTGGTCAATGCGATCGACTATGCCGCGCTCAGCCGCGCCAGTTCGGTGTCCGCCGAGGCCGGCATTCCCGATTGGGCGCTGTATGGCAAGCTGGAGCTGAACCAGCGGCTCAGCCTGGACGGTTTTTACCAGTTTGCCTTTGCCCCGAATGTCTATCCCGGGTGCGGCACCTTCTACTCGACCGGCGATTATGTGCAGCCTGGTTGTAATGCGCTGACGCTGAACGGTGGCTTGTTGTCGGCGCTTTACCACCGCAACATCAGCACCACCGATGCGCAATCGCTGGGCAATGCGCTGGATTCGGTCAGCCGTGCGGCCGACCGGTTCCCGGCAGGCGGGCAATACGGCCTGGGCATGCATTACCTGCTGGATGGCGTGGGCCAGTTCGGTTTTTACGCGGCCAATGTCGACAGCAAGGTGGGTTATACCGGGGTGCAGCATAATAGCGCCGGCGTGCTCACGCCCCTGCTGGCCAATACTGGTCAGGCGCAGCCGACTGGACTGAGCAGCCAGTACTACCGCAGCTTCCCGGCGGATCTGCACCTGTTTGCCGTCAATTTCCAGACCGGGCAGGCTGGCCGTGGCGCAGCCTATGCCGAGCTGGCCTACATCCCGGATCAGCCACTGGCCTGGAATGGTGCCGATTTTCTCAATGGCCTGCTGCTGGGCCGCGGACCACTGGCGCGGCTGGTCCAGCTGCCGGCAGGGGCCTCGGCAGATGGCTATGATCGCTTCCGGGTGCTGAATCTCAGCCTGGGCGCCAGCCATGCACTGGGCCAGGTGTGGGGCGGGGCGGCCACGCTGTCGGCCGAACTGGGGTCGAAATATGTGATTGCGCTGCCCGACCCCTCGGTGATGCGTTATGGCCGTGGCGGCTGGGGCATGGCACCCAGTCAGAACAATCCCGCCTGCACCAGCGATGCTGCCAGCTGCCGCCTGGATGGTTTTGTCACCAGCCATGCCTGGGGCCTGCGTGCCCGGCTGGAAAGCCGCTATAGCGGCCTCTGGCCGGAACTCACGCTCACCCCGGCGCTGACCCTGGGGCAGGATGTGCGGGGTTATTCCTATGATGGCCTGTACTCGCAGGGCCGTTTCACCGCCATGCTGGGCCTCAGCCTGGAAATGCGCCGCCGCTACCAGCTGGATATCAATTACCTGAAAACCGGTGGTGGTGATTACAACCTGCTGCGTGACCGCAGCCTGTTTTCCCTCAGCCTGGGCATGCGGCTTTAGCCAGGGTGGCCGCCAGCGGCGATTTGCCGGCTGCAGGCGGCCTCGTTACACTTGCAGCCTGCCCAACAGGCAGGATGCGCCGCTTGCCGGTACTGTCTTCCATTTCGATTGCCGCCCCATGAACGAACAACTCGCGCTTAACAAGATCAACCAGGCCATGCAGCAGCTGCAGCAGGGCAAGCCGGCCGTGGCCAGAGACGGCTTGCTGCGGGTGTTGAAAGCCTATCCTGACAGTGCGGAAGTCAATTTCCTGCTGGGGCTGGCGCTGGTGCAGCTGAGCCAGGGCAAGGCGGCACTGGCGCACTTCAATCGCGCCATTGCCCTGCAACCGGATCTGGCGGAGGCCTATGTCAATCGCGGCATCCTGCTGAAAAACCAGCAGCAGCTGCCGCAGGCCCTGCGCGATTTCGAGCGCGCCATCGCCCTGCGTCCCGGCATGGCCGAAGCCTACAGCAACCGTGGCAATGTGCAGGTGCTGCTCGACCAGCGCGCAGCGGCGCATGACAGTTTTGTCACGGCATTGCATCTTGATCCGCACAATAGCGACGCCATGGTGAACCTGGCGGCGCTGCTGGCGGAAAACGGCGAGTATGAGGCAGCACAGGCGCTGCTGGACAAGGTGCTGGCGCGCTTTCCTGACGATGTGCTGGCCCGTTACGACCTGTCCTGGCTGTTGCTGCTACAGGGCGATTACGCCCGTGGCTGGCAGTATTACGAGGCGCGCAAGCTGGACCCGCAGCTGTGTCAGCGCTCCGGCCTGCAGCGCTTTGCCAAGCCGGAGTGGCAGGGCGAGAGCCTGGAGGGCAAGACCCTGCTGCTTCACCAGGAGCAGGGCTTGGGCGATACCATCCAGATGCTGCGCTATCTGCCCTTGCTGCAGCAGCGCGGCGCACGGCTGATCCTGCTGCTGAAACCACCGCTACAGGAACTGGCCCGGCAGATGGCCAGCGGCCTGCAGGTGTTTACCCGGCGCGAGCAGCTGCCGGCGTTCGACCTGCACTGTCCGATGATGTCCTTGCCGCTGCGCTTTGCCACCACGCTGGACAATATCCCGGCAGCCGATGCTTATCTGACGGTAACGGCCGAGCAGCGGCAAATCTGGGCCGAGCGGCTGGCGGCACGCCAGCGTCCACGTATCGGCCTGGCATGGTCGGGTTTGGCGCAACATCTGAATGATCGGCAACGCAGCCTGCAACTGGCGCAGCTAAGGCGCCTGCTGCAGCTGGATGCCGAGTTTCATTCACTGCAGCGCGAGTATCGCGAAGAGACCGCCCTGGTGACGGCGGCCGGCATCATCGACCATGCTGCCGAGCTCAATACACTGGAAGATACGGCCGGGCTGATCACGCAGATGGATCTGGTGATCAGCGTGGATACCTCGGTGGCGCACCTGGCCGGCGCGCTGGGCAAGGCTTGCTGGCTATTGCTGCCGTTCAATCCGGATTTCCGCTGGGGTCTGGGCCGCAGCGACAGCCCGTGGTATGCCAGCATGCAGCTGTTCCGCCAGCAGGCGGCAGGCGAGTGGCTGCCGGTGCTGGACGAGGTGGCCAGGCAGGCTGTCCGGCAGCTGGCGGTGGCCGACGGCGCGGCGGACTCAGTCGTCGCGGGTCAGCACTTCTAGTACTTCGATTTCAAACAGCAGATTGGAATGGGGCGGAATGCGCGTGCCGATCTGCCGCTCGCCATAGGCCAGGGCCGCCGGAACCCACAGCCGGCGCTTGCCGCCCACGCGCATGCCCATCAGTCCGATATCCCAGCCCTTGATGACGCGGCCGGTGCCGATGACGCACTGGAAGGGGCGTCCCTTGTCGTGCGAGGAGTCAAACTGGCTGCCATCTTCCAGCCAGCCGGTATAGTGGGTGGTAATCAGCGCACCACGCACCACTTCCTTGCCCTCGCCCAATTGCAGGTCTTCCATTTTCAGTTGTTGATCCATCGTCATCTTCGCTATGCAGGTGGGGAAAACAGCCGCTGCCGCGGCCATCGCTGGCGCATTCTAGCCTGAGTCGGCTTGTGCTCCCAGCGGGAGGCCGGGGCTTCAGGCCGCAATGACACAGTTGCGGCCGGATGACTTGGCCTGATACAGCGCATTGTCCACACGCATGATCAGGCTTTCCACGCTTTCCTCGTCCAGATGCTGTGCGACACCCATGCTGATGGTGATGGCCGGCAGTGGTGCGGTCTGGCCGTTGGCCACGGTGTCGCGCAGGCATTCGGCCAGATGCAGCGCATTGCTCTGCGTGGTTTGCGGCAGCAGGATGACGAACTCCTCGCCGCCCCAGCGGCATACGCTGTCGGCAGCCCGCACGCGGGATTGCAAGGTGCGGGCCAGCCAGACCAGCACTTCGTCGCCAGTGAAGTGCCCAAACTGGTCGTTGATGCGCTTGAAATTGTCGGCATCCAGCAGGATCAGGCTGAAGCTGTGGCCACAACGCTGCTTTTCCAGAATGGCGCGCTCCAGCTGTTGCAGCAGGTAACGGCGGTTCCACAGCCCGGTAAGCGGGTCGCGCAGCGCCGCCTGTTCCAGTTCGGATTTCAGTCTTTGCTGCTCGGTGATGTCGTGAATCACGCACAGCATCAGCCGTTTGCCATGCATCACCACCGGGCCGGCATAGGTCTGCACATCGCGCAGGCTGCCATCCGCCAGCCGGTGGACAAAGCTCAGGGGCTTGTGGCCGCCCGGCAGCTGGGCAATCTGCTGCATTACCGGCAGGATGGCGCGGCCCTGGGCGTTGATCTCCCAGGTGTGCTTGGCGGCGAACTCGGCACGGGAATAACCGTAAAAGCGCATCGCGGCTTCATTCACATTGACGATGCGGCCTTCGTCTGCCGGGTCGATCAACAGCATGGGTGCGCTATTGGTCTGCATCAGCATGCGGTGAAAACCGTCTTCCGGCAGCGGGTCGGTGGTGGCTGCCGTGCTGGAAGCCGGCAGGGTGCCGATGGATGAGCTGGCCTCGACCAGAATGGCGTCGGCTGTTTCGGCCATGTCCAGCCAGCACAGGTGGCAGCACAGTGGCTGCAGCTGCTCCTGTTGCCGTATGGTCCAGATTTCCACTACCTGCTCGCGGGCCAGAATGGCCGGGGTGTAGTCGGACAGGGCCGGGTGTGGGCAGGCCGACAGGCTGCCGTGACGCATGTCGGCAAGGCTCAGCCCGGTGGCGACTGCCCGTGCCGCCGGATTGGCGTGCAGCACTTCTTCGGTCGAAGGACGAATAATCCATACCGGCGTCTTGAGCTTGTCAAGCAATGCAAATGGGTTCATGGCAGCAAGCTATGCTAAAGGCCGGGTAGTCAGTCTATGTCTGACATACTAGATGGCCTTTCCTGGCAGTTCAACATGACTTCATCATTAAATGGTGGCAGCAGCATGCCGCTGTGACGCATTGCAGCGCAAGCCGCAGGATGTGGCGAGGCCGCTTCTGCGCGATAATGCCGGGTCGACGGCCACTCTGGCCGCATGGCTGGAGGCTTTATGCAACAGGTGGTGGCGCAGCACGGTTTTACCCTGTCCTTGCCGGCGGATTATCACGCCGCCACGGCGCTGGCCTATCACGGCCGCGATCCGGCCGGGCCGGCCGAACGCTGGCAGGGCAATCGCCTGGACAAAGGCTTGTTGTTGCATGGTGCGCCGCTATTGCTGCAGCTGGAGTTTGACGCCGGGCAGGTGCATGCCGTGTTTAGCGGTTCAGCCCTGCTGGACTGGCCGGCGCTGCTGCCGGCGGCAGAGCCGGTGGTGCGTCGCATGCTGGGGCTGGATGGCCAGCGTGAAAACTGGCAGGCGCTGGCGGAGAGCCGGCCCGCCGTGGCGCGGCTGCTGGCGGGCCGGCCTGCCTTGTGGCTGCCGCTGACGGCGGAGCCGTTCGAAGCCTTGTGCTGGGCCATCATCGGCCAGCAAATCAATCTGTCTTTTGCCACGGCCTTGCGCCGCAGCCTGATTCAGCTGGCCGGCCTGCCGATTGCCGGCAGCGCGCTGCTGGCCCATCCCGGCCCGGCCGAGGTGGCGGCGCTGCAGCCGGAGCAGCTCACTGCTCTGCGTTTTTCCCGCTCCAAGGCGGCCTATCTGCTGGGCGCGGCGCGTGCCGTGCTGGATGGCAGCCTGCCTTTGGCGGCGCTGGCCGGGCAGAGTGCCAGCGAGGCCGAGCGCCAGTTGCTGGCGCTGCATGGAGTGGGGCCGTGGACGGCGCGCTATGTCATGCTGCGCGGGCTGGGTTTTGCCGATTGCGCGCCTATTGGTGATAGCGGGCTGGCCACCGCCCTGCAACGTTTTCATGCCCTGCCACAGCGGCCGGATGCCCGCCAGACCGAGCAGCTGATGCAGGCATTTGCCCCTTGTCGCAGCCTGGCTACCCTGCATTTGTGGGCCAGCCTGTCGGAGAACACATGAAATATTCCGCCCCCGATCTGTTTGACGCGCCCGCGCCGGAGCATGCAACCCAGGCCGCCGATCCGGCCAGCCATCAGCCGCCGCCGGCTGCGCCGCTGTTTGCCCAGGGCGGCTTGTGGAGTGACACGGCGCCGCTGGCACGCTCGCCAGCCGCCGATGCCGCCGGGCCAGTATTGCAGGCTCCGCTGCATGCGGCCTGCCATGGCGTGGTGGACACCCGCTTTGGCCCGGCCATGGTGTGGCTGGACTTGCAGGGCCGGCTATTGCGGCTGGATTTTCATCTGGAGCAGGAGTTGCAGCGGGCGCAGCTATCGGGCAGCCGGCGCGATGATGCCGCCGTGGCCGAGGTGGCACGCCAGTTGCACGAGTACGAGCGCGGTGAGCGACGCAGTTTTGAGCTGCCGCTGGCGGCACGCGGCACGGCCTTCCAGCAACAGGTGTGGGCGGCCTTGTGCTGCATTCCCTATGGCGAAACCATGAGTTATGGCGAACTGGCGCTGGCACTGGGCAAGCCCGGCGGCGCCCGCGCCGTGGGCCGGGCCAACGCCACCAATCCGATTGCACTGATCGTGCCCTGCCATCGCGTGCTGGGGGCCGATGGCAGCCTCACCGGTTATGCCGGCGGTTTGCCGCTGAAATCGGCGCTGCTGCGCTTCGAGCAGGAAAACACCGTGCCGGGGCTGTTTGGCACCGCCGGCCGGGTGTGAGTCGCCGCGACTATCCCAGGCGCTGGCTGGGCCGCGCCAGGTAAAACCACTCCTGCCCGGTTTGTGCGGCCGGGTTGGGAAACACGATGCAGCCATCGTCCAGCGCCCGCACCGGGCTGCCGTCGTGGCGGTGGCCGATCAGCTCGCCCTTGCCGACTGGGTCGAAGCTGGCAAAGGCTCGGCAGAAGCAGTCGTCCTCATGCAGCTTGTCCACGACTTCATACAGGCTCAGCGTTGCCATGGCCGCCTGCACTGCCGGTGCGGGGCCGGCCACCATGCCCAGATGGGCCAGGGTATTGCGAATGGCCTGATAAGCCAGCTCCGGGGCGGCCGGGTCCAGATGCTGGCCGCATTCCAGCGTCAGCGCCCAGCCGCCGTTGGCGCGCATGAATTCGGTCGTGCCCATGCCGTAGCGGATATCGCTATCCAGCTGTCGCTGGCGGTTTGCACTGTGGCCGGACCGCGCCGCCCGCCGCTGCACCCCCAGCGCATAAGTCGACAGCCAGCCATCCACCAGCCGGCCCACGCCCAGCCGCGTGGCCAGCGCTTCTTCCTGTGCGGCATGGGCAAAGGGCTCCAGGCTGTCCTGATTGTCGCGCGGGCCGATCAGGACAAAGGGCTGACCGGGCGACTGGAAGGAGTGCAGGTCCAGCAGCACTTCATGGCTGGCCAGCAGCGGGCACAGCCAGTTGGCGACGTGATCTTCGAAATCCTGCGGGGTGGCCACCGGGGCCAGATTGCGGTTGAGATTGCGGTCGGCTCCGCGCTGCCCCAGCTGGTAGGCCAGGGTGTTGACCACCGGCACCAGCGTCAGGCTGCCGCGCTGCAAACGCAGCTGTCCCAGATCCAGCTCGGCCTGGATGCGCCGGATGCCGGCCCTGCCGCAGGTTTCATTGCCATGTACCGCGCCCAGCACAATCAGCCGGGGGCCATTGTCCGGCGCGGTGTAGTTGATGGAGTGGAAAGGCAGGGCCTGATTCATGGTGGTGTCCGGCAATGGTGATTGATGATCGCAAGTTATTCTGCCCGGCCGGGCAGGGTGTGTCGCCATGCTTTACAGCAATGGCCCCAGCATGGCCACCGTGTTGTTCCACAGCCGGCGCCGCAGCGGCCAGGCAGCCACCGCCGCCGGGCTGACCAGGCTGCAGTGCGCCAGATAAGCCTGCTGGCGTGCGCGCAAGCTGGCGGTCAGCTCGCGGCTGTGGCACAGCAGATTGTTTTCGTAATTCAGCTCGAAGCTGCGGCGGTCCAGATTGGCCGAGCCGATCAGGCAGATGTCCTCGTCCACTGTCATCAGCTTGCTGTGCAGCAGGCCGCCGTGAAATTCGGCAATCACCACGCCGGCCTCCAGCAGCTGGGCGTAATAGCTGCGGCTGGCGGCACTGACCACCAGCGAGTCATTGCGTGCCGGTAGCAGCAGGGTGGTGGCCACGCCACGCTGGGCGGCGGCACACAGCGCGCTTTGCAGCGCCTCGTTGGGGACATAGTAGGGCGTGGTGATGGTGAGCTGGCGGCGTGCACTGTACATCAGTGCCACAAACAGTTCCGGCATGGCCGAGTGACGGGCGGTAGGGCCGGTGCCGATGGCCTGGGCCAGCAGTGGTGGCCCGTCCGTGGCCAGCGGTGGCGGCGGTGCGGCGGCCAGCAGCGGCCCCAGGTCTTCCTGGCAGGCCAGCATCCAGTCCGTGGCAAACAGGCGCTGGTTCTGCTGCACCACCGGTCCGCAAATACGGATGACGGCATCCACCCATGGCGCAAAGCGTGGCTTGATGCGGAATTCCGGGTCGGCGCAATTCTGGCTGCCGCAGTAGCCGGTGAAGTGGTCGATGACCACGATCTTGCGGTGGTCGCGCAGGTCGATGCGGCCGCTGAACGGGCGCAGCAGCGGATTGCCCACCGGGAGGGCAACGGCCAGGTGCACGCCGGCGGCTTGCATCTGCTGCCAGAGCGGCGAGTGCAGCAGATCGCGCGAACCGACATCATCCGCCATGGCGCGGCAGTGCACGCCACGGGCGGCGGCGCGCATCAGTGCCTGCGCGATCTTGCTGCCGTTATGGTCGGGCAGCCAGATGTAAAACAGCAGATGCACATGGGAGCGGGCGGCATCGATGTCCGCCACCATGCTGTCGATGACCGCATTGGAATCCGCCAGCAGCTGCGCCTGGTTGCCGCTGCAGGGCGCGAAACCGCTGATGGACTGGCCGACATGAAACAGCTGGGCCTGATCCGCCGGCAGCGGCAGCTGTGGCCATGTCTGCTCCAGCGTTGGCAGTGGCGGCAGTTGTTGCTGGATGCGGGCCAGCCTGGCCATGCGGCGGCGGCCGATGCTGACTTCGCCCAGCAGCACATAGGCGGTGATGCCGATAAAGGGCAGGGTGGCCACCACGACCGTCCAGGCGATGCGGGCGGCCGGGTCGCGGTAGGGGCGCAGCAGCACGCGTACGATCAGCAGCAATTGCAGGCTGATGTGCAGCAGCAGGATCAGGGCAGAAGTGGCGCTCATGGCTGGCATCATGCCAGAGCGCTGGTGGCTGCGTCCAAATGCGGTGGCTGACGCTGCATTGACGCTGGGCGGCGGGCTGCACACAATGGCCGCAAGCGGTCAGAGAGGCAAACAGATGAAACAGCAGGGCAGCAGGGCAAGGCGGCTGGAGGTGGGCGGGCGCATCATTCATGTGCACAGATTGCCGCTGCGGCTGGCGCACGATATCTATCACGTCAGCATGACCATGAGCTGGCCGCAATTCTATGTAGCCATCGCCCTGCTGTTTTGCGTGCTGAACCTGCTGTTTGCCGGCCTGTACCAGCTGCAGCCCGGCAGCATTGCCAACCAGTTTCCGGCGGATTTTCGCGGCGCGTTTTTCTTCAGCGTGGAAACCCTGGCCACGGTGGGGTATGGCGACATGCATCCGCAGACGGTATATGCCCATGTGGTGAGCATGCTGGAAATCTTCATCGGCATGATGAGCCTGGCACTGGTCACCGGGGTGACCTTCGCCCGCTTTTCCTTGCCACGCTCGCGCATCGTGTTTTCGCGCCACCCGGTGATCCGCCCCATGGACGGCCAGCAGGTGCTGATGCTGCGCGCGGCCAATGCCCGGCAGAATGTGATTGTCGATGCCCAGGCCCAACTGCACATGCTGCTGAATACGGTCAGCAGCGAAGGCACCCGTCTGCGCCGGCTGCACGATCTCAAGCTGCAGCGCCAGCACCACCCCATGTTTGTGCTCAGCTGGACGCTGATGCATGTGATCGACGCGCACAGCCCGCTGTATGGCCGCAGCGTCGAGGAGCTGGCGCAGCTGCAGGCGGGGTTTATCCTGTCCATCAGCGGCAGCGATGAAATCACCCGTCAACCCATGGCCTCACGCCATATCTTCCAGCATGAGGACATCTGCTGGAACTACCGCTACCAGGACTTGCTGTATACCGATGAGCACGGCGAAGACCATGTCGACTTCGGCCTGCTGCACGACATCTCCCCCATGCCGGACAGTCGCCAGGGCGAGGAGCAAGCCAGCGGCTGAGCCACTGCCGACGCCAGCCGCCCTGCCGGCGGCCAATCACCGCGGCGGCCTGCCGGGCCTGCTGCAAGCAGACATAAAGGAAAAACCATGGCGGGAGCCAGCCTGCTTACCCTGCTGGATGATATTGCCAGCGTGCTGGACGATGTGGCGCTGATGACCAAGGTGGCCGCGCGCAAGACGGCCGGTGTGCTGGGCGATGACCTGGCGCTGAATGCGCAACAAGTGTCCGGTGTGCGTGCCGAACGGGAATTGCCGGTGGTCTGGGCGGTGGCCAAGGGTTCCTTGCGCAACAAGGCCATCCTGGTGCCGCTGGCGCTGGCGCTCAGTGCCTTTGCGCCATGGGCGGTGATGCCGCTGTTGATGCTGGGAGGTGTTTACCTTTGTCTGGAGGGCATGGAAAAGCTGGTCCATCCCTTGCTGCATGACAAGAGCGATGCCGCCGGGCAGGAGGCGGCACTGGCTGCCGAGCTGGCGGATCAGGCTGGCGATCTGCAGGCACTGGAGCGCGACAGGATCAAGGGCGCCGTGCGTACCGATTTCGTGCTGTCGGCGGAAATCATCGCCATCACCCTGGGCACGGTGGCCGCGGCCAGCCTGAGTGCGCAGCTGGTGGTGCTGGTGGGGGTGGCGCTGATCATGACGGTGGGGGTGTATGGTTTTGTCGCCCTGCTGGTGAAGCTGGACGATATCGGGCTTTACCTGCTGCGCCAGGGCGGACCGCTGCGCAGCATGCTGGGGCGTGGCCTGATTCGTGGCATGCCCTGGTTGATGAAGGCGCTGGCAGTGGTCGGCACCGTGGCCATGTTCATGGTGGGGGGCGGCATCATCAGCCATGGCTGGCCGGCGCTGCACCATGCCATCGAAGCCCTGTTGCACCCCCTGTCGCACCTGCCGGCAGTCGCTGCGCTGGCGCGCTTGCTCGTACCGGCCCTGCTGGATGTGCTGGTCGGCATGCTGGCGGGCTCGCTGGCACTGGGCCTGCTCTTGGGCTGGCAGCGGCTGCGCCGCTAGGTGCGGTCCTGGCGTAGCGGTAGCTTGCTGCTGTGCTTGATCGCATCCAGGATGATGGTGGACTTGACGCTGCGCACCAGCGACAGCTGCATCAGCCGGTTCATCACAAAGCGTGACAGCGAGGGCAGGTCTTCCACCACGATGCGCAGCAGGTAATCGGCCTCGCCGGCGGTGGCATAGCATTCCAGCACCTCGGGCAGCGCGTCGATGGCCTGGGCAAATTCGCGCAGCGAGCTTTCGCTGTGACGCTCCAGGCTGACATGGGCAAAGGCCATTACCGACAGGCCGATTTTTTCCGGCAGGATGCTCACCTGGTAACCCTGTACCACGCCATGTTCTTCCATGCGCTGGATGCGCCGGCCTATCTGCGAGGCAGACAGGGCAATCTGCTGTGCCAGCTTCTGGTGGGTGCTGCGGGCATCCTGCTGCAGGGCCTGCAAAATCTGCCAGTCAAAGCGATCCAGTTCCATTAATGCAGATTCTCCGCGTAGATTTGCTATTTGATGCGGCAAGTATGCAAATATTTTGCTGACAAGGCAAAACTTGCGGACCCGCCGCATGCCGCCGCCTCTACACTGAAAGCATACCCACCCGCCGGATTTGCCGCCATGAACGACCGCAGCGATTTTGTCGTCCCCGATATCACCACCCGCAAAAACCAGGGACTGCAGCATGATCCTGTCGACTACACCCTGCCGCAGCCGCTGGAGCGTTATAGCGCCGAAGATCATGCCACCTGGGCCACGCTGTACCGCCGCCAGTGCGCCATGCTGCCGGGCCGCGCCTGTGACGAGTTCATGCAGGGCCTGCAACAGCTGGAGGTGGATGCCGACCGTGTACCGGAGTTTGCCCGGCTGAATGAAAAGCTGCTGGCGGCCACCGGCTGGCGCATGGTGGCGGTGCCGGGCCTGATTCCGGACGATGTGTTTTTCGAGCATCTGGCCAATCGCCGCTTTCCGGTGACCTGGTGGCTGCGCGAGCCGCACCAGCTGGATTACCTGCAAGAGCCGGATGTGTTTCACGATCTGTTCGGCCATGTGCCGCTGTTGATCAACCCGGTGTTTGCCGACTACCTGCAGGCTTATGGCCAGGGTGGCATGAAGGCGAAGCATCTGGGCTTTTTACCGGTGCTGGCGCGTTTGTACTGGTACACGGTGGAGTTTGGCCTGATCAACACGCCGCAGGGCATGCGCATTTACGGCGCCGGCATTCTGTCCAGCAAATCGGAGTCGCTGTACTGTCTGGACAGCGCCAGCCCCAACCGTATCGGTTTTGATTTGCAGCGGCTGATGCGGACCCGCTATCGCATCGACACCTTCCAGAAAACCTACTTTGTCATCGACAGCTTCCAGCAGCTGTTTGAGGCCACCGCCGTGGATTTCACGCCGATCTACCAGGCGCTGCAGGCCCTGCCCACACTGGGCGCGGGCGATGTGGAGGCTGCCGACAAGGTGTTCCATATCGGTAATCAGGACGGCTGGGCGGATACCGACGATCTCTGAGCGCCCGTGATGGTGCATGGCGCAGCACAAGGCCGGCAGCCCATGGGCTGCCGGCCTTGTGCGTTTACCGGCTCAGTGCCTGCGCCAGTCAGGCCAGGCACCGCTTCAGAGCGCAGCCTCCACCCGGTTGCGGCCGCTGCGCTTGGCCTGGTACAGCGCCTGGTCGGCAGCCTTGATCAAGGCCTCGACATTGGCATGGGCCGGTTTTTTCTCCGCCACGCCAATGCTGACCGTCAGGCATAGCGCCAGCCCCGACGCCACCATGCTGCGGTTGGCCAGGGTGGCACGAATGCGCTCGGCCACCTGGATGGCGGTGGACAGCCGGGTATCCGGCAGGATGATGAGAAACTCTTCGCCGCCAAAGCGGCAGATGATGTCGGAGCGACGGCAGAACAGCCGCAGGATGCCGGCAAACTCCTGCAGGATGATGTCGCCCACATCGTGGCCGTGCTCATCGTTCACCACCTTGAAGTGGTCGATGTCCAGCATCAGCGCCGCCAGCGGCTGCTGGCTGAGCCGGGCCTCGTCCCAGATCTGCGGCAGGTAGCGCATGGCATAGCGCCGGTTGTACAGGCCGGTCAGGCCATCGGTCTGGGCCGCTTCCTGTGCCAGCTGGTTGTCGATGGACAGTTCTTCCAGATGGCGGCGCAGCAGCTCCTGTTCCTGGCGCAGGCTGCGCTGTTCCTGGATGATGCGCTGGCCGGCCTTCAGCCGTGCCTGCAGGATGCGCGGCGGAATCGGCTTGCTGATGAAGTCGTCGGCACCGCTGCTGAATACCTCGGCCAGATTGTCTTCATCGTCCAGAATGGTCAGCACGATGATGTAGAGCTGACGGCCTTCCGGAATGGCCCGCAGGCGGCGGATCAGCTGCAGGCCGTCCAGGCCGGGCATGGCCAGGTCGGTAATCACCAGTTGCGGGCGCTTGTTGAGCACGATGTCAAAGGCTTCCTGACCATCGGCCGCCACATCGACCTTGTGTCCCAGCAGCTGCAGCAGCCGTTGCAACAGCATGCGCTGGCTGGGCTCGTCCTCCACCACCAGGATATGCAGGGCTTCCTGTTCGGCGTCGGCTTCCGGCATGCGTGGCGCCATGCTGTTGCGTCGTTCCAGCAGGGTGAAGGATTCGACCTCGGGCGTGGTAATGGCCAGCTGGGCATTCCATTCGCGCCATTCGCGCACTACCTCGTCGCACAGGCGCGGGAAATGGCTGGGGTCGATTTCCATGCGCGCGGCCTGCTTTTTTAGCGTTTCATAGGCATGCAGCCGGGCTTCGCCATCCAGAAAACACAGGTCGGCCACTTGCGCGGCCAGGCGCAGGCACAGCGCCAGCCGGGCAGAGCGCGTGCCGTCGCCGGCACTGGCGGCATCGGCGTCTTCATGCAGGGCAACGGCATCGCAGAACATCTTGGGCAGGCCCCAGTCACGCAGCAAGGCGCTGGCGATGTCCAGGTGGTGATAGCCGAACTGCTCGGCTTCCAGCCTTGTCAGTCCCGGAGCGTAGGGGCCGCCGTGGCTGGCAATCAGCTCGCCGTAGGCGGCCGGGTGCAAGGTGGCCATGGCCAGCTGGCCGATGGACGACAGCATGCCGATGGTAAACAGCTCGCCGGGAGGTGCCAGCCGCTGCTGGCTGCCCAGCAATTGCATGGCCGTACCGCAGGCCAGGGCACGCGACCAGTAGTGGTCATAGTCGAATTGCGCGCACTGGCCGCGGCGGTGCTCGGCCACCAGGGCAAAGGTGAGGGCCACCTGGTATACCGCGTTCAGGCCAATGGCCATCAGCACGTCGGGGGTGAGCGCCACCGCAGGGCGGCTGCGCAGGAAGGCGGCGGAATTGGCCACCTTGAGCAGGCGGCCTATCATCACCGGGTCGGTATTGAGGACGGCGATCAGTTCCGGCAGCGGCACATTGTTGTGCTCGCTCAATTGCATGACCTTGAGCACACTGCCCTTGGGCGAGGGCAGGTTGCCGCTGATCTTGAGTTCGTTAAAGGTTGCGGTTTCAAGCATGGCCAGCTCCCCGGCTGTCGGCCGGTGGCGAGAGTGTATCCTGCTCATCCGCATGGCGTTGGCGAATGATCATGACTTCGGGCCAGAGGGCAAACAGGGCATCGACGCAGTCCGGGTCGAAATGCTGTCCCCTCTGGGTTTCCAGATGCTGTCTGGCACGTTCCAGCGTCCAGGCCTGCTTGTAGGGCCGGGCCGAGGTGAGGGCGTCAAACACGTCGGCGACGGCCACGATGCGCCCCCACAGCGGGATATCCTGGCCGGCGAGGCCGTGCGGATAGCCGCTGCCGTCGAATTTTTCGTGATGGCTCAATGCTACCACCGCCGCGCATTGCAATAGCGGCGATACCGAGCCGGCCAGGATTTCATGCCCGAACAGCGGGTGCTGGCGCATCACGGCCATTTCCTGCTCGGTCAGCCGTCCCGGTTTGAGCAGGATGGCATCGGGGATGCCCACCTTGCCGATGTCGTGCATGGGGGCGGCTTCCTGCAGCATTTCCTGTTCCGACAGCGGCAGTCCCAGCTGGCGCGCGATCAGCCGGGTATAGGCCGACATGCGCAGCAGGTGGGCGCCGGTTTCCGGGTCGCGGTATTCGGCCGCGCGCGACAGGCGCAGGATGGCTTCCTTTTCGCGGGCGCGGATTTCTGTCGTGGCCTGTTTGACTTCTTCCAGCAGCCAGGCGGCGCGGTTGGCCAGTTTCTGGGTGCTTTTGCGCAATGCCAGCAGGTTGCTCACCCGCACCGTCAGTTCCACCTTGTCCACCGGCTTGGTGAGGAAATCGCGCGCTCCCTGTTGCAGTGCCAGATGGCGCACATCGCGCTCGGTATCGGCGGTGACCATCACCACCGGCACATCCAGTCGTTGCGGCAGGGCAAAGAAGCGGCGCATGAATTCCAGGCCGTCCATCTCCGGCATCATGTAATCGAGCAGGATGAGGTCGGGCTCGTTTTGCCGGCACCATTCCAGCGCCTGCAGCGGATCGGCAAAGGTGTCTACCGTGACGCCGTCCAGCTTCTGCAGGATATGGCGCAGCAGCAGCAGGTTGGTGTCGTTGTCGTCCACCACGATGACGTGCGACATGGCTTAGTCCTTTCCGTAGGCGGCAATGAAGGCAAGCAGGGCCTGCATTTCGCTTTCAATCTGGGCGGCAATGCTGCGTATGCTGTCCGGCTTGTTGTCCGCCGCCGCCGCGTGCAGCTGGCCGGCCAGTGCCGCCAGGGCATCGGCGCCGACATTGGCAGCACTACCCTTGAGTTCATGTGCCAGCTGTTTCAGGCCCTGGCCGCCGCTGTGGATGTCCAGCCGCAGTCGTTCGCGCCAGCGCAGCAGGGAATCGCGGAAGATGTCCAGCATCTCGCCAATGCTGACCGGGTCGTCGCCCAGGAATTCGGTCAGGCGCTGCACGGTGAAGCTGCCCGGCGTGCTGTTGTCGCGGCTGGCCGCTGGCGGGTGGCTGCTCGCCACCTGCTGGGGCAGCCATTGCAATAGCAGTGCCTTGAGCCGGGCGAACTCGATGGGCTTGGCCAGGTAGTCGTCCATGCCGGCTTCCAGGCAGATGGCGCGGTCGCCCTCCATGGCATTGGCGGTCATGGCGATGATGGGCAGGTGTCCGCCCAGACCGGTTTCGCTTTCCTGGCGGCGTATGGCCTGGGTGGCCTGGTAGCCATCCATTTCCGGCATCTGGCAGTCCATCAGGATGGCGTCGTACTGTTGTTGCGCCACCGCTTGCAGCACTTCGCCGCCGTGGCTGACCACGTCCACCCGGTAGCCCAGCTTGTGCAGCATGCTGGCGGCCACGCGCTGGTTGACCGGGTTGTCCTCGGCCAGCAGCAGGCGGTAATGCTGCACCGGGCGCAGGCTGACCGGTGCCGCGGTGGCTTCCGGGGTATGCAGGCGGATGCTGCCCGGTGTCCATTGCACGGCCAGCGCGTCCAGCAGCGCCGACTGTTTCATCGGCTTGTGCAAGACGGCAATGCCCTGCTGGGTCAGGCTGGCCTTGCGCATGCCGTCCTGTTCCTGCAGGCAGACCACCATGGGGATGTCTTCCAGGCTCAGGGACTGCACGGCCTGTTCCAGCGTGGCATCGGCCAGCGGTTCCACCAGCAGCAGGATGTCGGGCTTGTTGCCACTGGCATCCAGCTGGCGCAGGGTTTCCAGCATGCTGGCCAGACCATCGGCCCGCTTGTGGGGCAGGGCCCAGCTGTCCAGGTAATGGCTCCATAGCTGCTGGTTGCTGGCGCTGTCGCCCGCCAGCAATACCAGGTGCTGGCTGGGCGTGGCGGTGGTGTGCAGGCAGCTGTCGCCAGCGGTGGCTTGCAGGGGGATGCTGACCCAGAATTCCGAACCGACATCCGGCGTGCTCTCCACCCCCACGCTGCCGCCCATGGCTTCGGCCAGCCGCTTGCAGATGGCCAGCCCCAGGCCGGTGCCGCCGTATTTGCGCGTGGTGGAGCTGTCTGCCTGCGAGAAGGGCTGGAACAGCCGGCTCTTGGCCTGTTCGCTCAGGCCGATGCCGGTGTCCTTGACGCACAGGCGCAGCTGTATGCCTTGTTGCAGCGGCTGTTCCAGCGTGGCGGAAACCAGCACCATGCCCTGCTCGGTGAACTTGATGGCATTGGACAACAGGTTCAGCAGGATCTGCCGTAGCCGGGTGGGGTCGCCTTGCAGGCTGTCCGGTACTTCGGCCGTGGCGAAGCTGGCCAGGGTCAGCCCCTTGCCGTGGGCCTTGTTGGCGACAATGTCGACCGTGCCTTCCAGTAGCTGGCGCAGCGAGAAATCGATGCATTCGATTTCCAGCCCGTCGGCTTCGATTTTGGAAAAGTCCAGGATGTCGTTGATGATGGACAGCAGGGTGTCCGCCGACATCTTGATGGTGCGGGCGAAATCGGATTGCTCGGCATCCAGCGGGGTATCCATCAGCAGGTCGATCATGCCGATGACGCCATTGAGCGGGGTGCGGATTTCATGGCTCATGGTGGCCAGGAACTCGCTCTTGGCGCGGGCGGCCGCTTCTGCGGCGCGGGTGGCCTGCAGCATCTGCTGTTCGCGCAGCCGGCTGGCGCTGATGTCGGAAAAAGTGGTGACGCTGCCGGCCAGCTGCTGGCGCAGCAGCAGCGGGCTATTGCTGACCCGTACTTCCAGCGGCTGGCCATCCTTGCGGAAAAACACTTCTTCGCTGGAGCGGTAGCTGGCTTTTTGCTGTACCGATTGATAGATGGGGCAATCTTCCAGCGGCAGTTCGCTGCCATCGGCACGATGGTGGTGGATGTACTGGTGCACGTTGCGGCCGTGCAGCTCGGCAAAGCGCCAGCCCAGCAGGCGCTCGGCTTGCTGGTTCATGTAAGTGAGCCGGCCCTGCATGTCCATGGCGATGATGCCATCGTCCATATTGTCCAGCAGGGTGGAGAGCCACTGTTCCTGCTTTTTTTGCTGGGTGATGTCGCGCAGCAGCAGGCGCAGCCCGTCCTCGGCATTTTCCCGCGGCAGCGGGCTGAAGCTGGCAAGGACCGACACCACCTGGCCGCTGCGATCCAGCATGAGCAGCTCGATGGCTGGCGGGCGCTCGCCGCGGGCGATCAGCGCTGCCTGCTGGCGGAAGGCGGGCTGGCTGTCTTCCGCCAGCAGCTGGTATACATTCAGCGTGGGCAGTTCGCTGGCGGCATAGCCCAGCGTATGCAGCCACATCTGATTGGCATGCAGCAGCCAGCCCTGGCTGTCGCAGTCTTGCAGCAGGTCGCCCAGCTGCTCCAGCTGCTGCAACAGCGCGCCATCAGGCTGCTGGCTGGTATTGCTGTCGCCGGTCGGCACGGCGGCCTGCTTGTCGGTTGATTGGTCTTGCTGTCGCACCGTTAACTGTGCTCCGCGGAGGATGTGGTGTGGCGTGGGGCGTGCATGGTGCGTGGGTTCCGCATATCGGTTAGGGTCAGCAAGCTTGGCGGTGGGCTCAGCCTGCCGGGGAAGCCAGTGCGGCGACCAGGCTGTCGCGGGTCAGCGGCTTGGTGACAATGGCGTCAAAGCCGGCCTGCAGTATGGCTTCCTGCTCGTCACTCATGGCATGGGCGGTATAGGCGATCAGGCGCAAGTCATGCCAGCGCGGGTTGCCGCGCAGGTGGTGGCACAGTTCGATGCCGCTCATGCCCGGCATGCTGATGTCCAGCAATACGCAGTGATATTCATGTTGCTGCAGCTGTTCCAGGGCCTCGAAAGCACTGGAAGCCTGATCGGTTTTCCAACCCATGCGCTGCAGGAACAGCCCTGCCACCTTGCGATTGATCTCGTCGTCGTCCACGACAAGAATGGTGTCCAGCGCGCTCATTCTTGCTTTCCTTCCAGGGGGATGCTGACGTGGAATACCGTGCCCACGCCGACTTGTGATTCAAAACCGACCTTGCCGGACATCAGCCGGACCAGTTCCTTCACCAGTGCCAGCCCCAGCCCGGAGCCACTCTGGGCACGGGTCAGGAAGGCATCGGCCTGGCGGAAGCGTTCGAAGACCAGTTGTTGTTGCTCCAGCGGAATGCCGCAGCCGCTGTCGCGAATATCCAGCTGCAATTCCTGTGCGCTGACGCGGGCTGCAACCTGTATGCTGCCGTGCTCGGTAAACTTCACCGCATTGTCCAGCAGATTGTTCAGCACCTGGGTCAGCTTGGTGCGGTCCAGGCGGCAACTTTCCGGGCTGCCTGGCGCCTGCTGGTAGTCCAGTGTCAGCTGCAGGCCCTTGCCTTCGGCCTTGGGCCGGTACAGTTCCACCACATCGCGCAGCATCGTGGGCAATTGTACCTCGACAATTTCCATTGGCATGCGGCCGGCCTCGATGCGTGCCATGTCCAGAATCGAATTGACCAGCTTGAGCAAATGCTGGCCGCTCTTGTGGATCATGCCGGCTGTTTCCAGATCGGCCGGATCGCTCAGCGTGGCCTGCAGGAATTCCGAGCAACCCAGAATGCCGTTCAGCGGCGTGCGCAGTTCGTGCGACATGTGGGCGAGGAATTCCGACTTCATGCGGTTGGCCGATTCGGCCTGTGCCTTGCTGTTCTTCAGGTTGACGGCCATGTGGTACATCACGTAGCCGGCCAGGCATACCAGCAGCGACATGATGGCCGCGACGGTGAAGTAGGCATTGCGGTGTTCGTAATAGTCCGCCATGGCCTCCTCTTCACCCACGCCCATCAGCACTGCCAGCGGGTAGCCTTCTACCGCGCGGAAGCTGACGGTACGCTGCACCTTGTCGATGCTGCTGAGCTGCTGGTAGGCACCGTGGTCACGCCCTGGCCATTGCTTGAACAGCCCGCTGCTGTGGATGTCCATGCCGATGCCGATATCCTTGGCACTGGTCCGGGCGCGCACGATGCCGTCCTTGCCCACCAGCGTGACCACGCCGGTCTTGCCCAGGTCGAGGTCTTTGTAAAAGTTGGTGAAGTAAAACGGATCGACCGACACCACCACCACGCCGCCAAAACTGCCGTCCGGCTTGTTGATGCGGCGGGTGAACTGCAGCGACCATTTATTCGAGGCGCGTCCATGCACCGGCTTGCTGATGAACAGCTGCCCGCTGTCCTTGGCGATATGCACCTTGAAGTGTTCGCGGTCGCTCAGGTCCATGCGCTTGCTATTGGGCACGCTGGACAACTGCAGTATGCCGTCCGGGCCTATGATGTACAGCCCGACAAACAGCTGACTCTGGATAATGCCCTTGTCCAGATAGCTGCGAATGTCCATCTTGCTGCCTTCGGACTCGTACTGGTATTTCAGGAAGAGTACCGACTGATCGACGGCGCGAATGGTGCGCGAGATGTGTTCTTCGAACACCCGCACCATGTTTTCGCTTTGCCGCTGCATTTCCAGCCGGCTGCGGGCATGATCGGCATTGACCTGCCACAGCACCGCGCTCCAGATCATGGCAATCAGGAACAGGCTGAACAGGGGAATCACCCATTCCAGGCTCAGTTTGCCCAGGCCGTGCTGGAACAGCCCGGCAATACCTTGTTTCTCTTGTTTCATCTTTGCCCCGCTTGCTGCTTCCGCCCGCAGAAACAGCCATGTCCTTATTCTTTAGTTATTGGCCGCGAAGCTGGCCGCCGGCCAGGGAGTGCCTGCTGCATGAACTTTGTGCCACGCTGAACACCCCTTGCCGCTGGCTGTGGCTTCACTCGGCCATCCCGCCATGCCGGAATGGTAAGGGCAGGCCCGTAATCGAAGTTTGATGTAGGGCATGCCTATGTCTTTTTATAGAATTTAACTTGAAAAACCGGTAGGGATTAACCGGTAGTCAGCTTAAATCAAGGCCCATAAGGCTAGCATCACCCCGATAATCAGCACGCCCATCAGGATTTGCGAGGTATTGCGCTCTCTTTGCAGGGCCGATTTCATGCTGCTGCAGGACGACTCCAGCCGGTTGACCTTGTCTTCCAGCGCCGCCCGTGTTTCGTCCTGCTGCGCCAGCGCTTGCAGCATGGCCTCGCCACCCACCTCCTGGATATGCTCCTTGTCCCACACGCCCAGCAGGCGGCTGACCTTGTCCTTGAAATACAGGCCGCTGCGCTGTGCGGCATCCTGCCAGTCGAACTGGAAGCCCTGGCTGGCGTAGAAGGCATTGCGCCGCAGCTTTTCTTCTTCGCTGACATTGCCGGTCAGGGTGATCAGGCCCGGACTGATGGCGTAGTCAGGGTAGGCGCCCTTGACCCAGATGATGGTCTGGGCAAACAGAAAGGTATCCAGCCCCAGCCCGGCAAAGGCTTCCACGCAGTTGATACCGTTCTTGGGGCCAAAGGTGACCGAACGGCTGGGATGGTCCACCCGCACCCAGGCACAGTTGTAGCCGGTGTGAAAACGGGCTTCGTCATTGGCGTAATGCAGCCACTGATTGCCCTCGGTACGGGCAAAGCCCCGGAACTGCAGGCGGAAGAAGTCGGACTGGCCTGTCATGGCGCGGCTACGGTGCAGAATGCCGTAAATGGGAATCCCGCTGGCAGTCAGCGTCAATACCGTTTCACCCAGCGGCATGGCCAGGGTGGCGAGGGTGTTCTCGTTTTCCGGCGCGCGCAGTTCGACTTCGGGCTGCGGCACTGGTTTGCTGGTGTTGGCAGGCGTATTCATGCGCTAATCATAGCGTAATCGTGCTGCAGCGTTGTGCAGGAAATCCTGAATTCGGTGCAGTTGCGGCGAGTTTTTGGTGCGGCGCAGCAAGAAATGGCGGTGCATCAAGTGGAAATGGCTGGTAAAGGGCTGGAAAAAAGCTGGCACGGTGTTTGCATAGATACCCGTGCATCCCCGGTGGCGCCGGGTTTGCGAGTGAGTCTGTCCCGTTGCAATCTGCGGCTTTAATCGTGCATCAAGCCAGGCCTGGGCAATTTGCCCAGGCCCTTTTTTTGTCCACGCCGTGGTGGAGCAGGGGGCGCCCTTCTGTCCCGATCCGCTTTCTTGTCTGACCAATTCCTATCATCTTCACCAGCGTAGTAAAAACAGGTTTTGTCTCCACTAACGCGGATGATGGTTTACCTGCCGCGTCTGCGCGGCGGCGGGGAAGGGGCCTTGGTGTGGCCAAAGGCCCCGTCCATCCCGAAAGGCCACCCCAGCAGCATGGCCTGCGGCTGCCCGACAGGGCCCGCCCGGAGCGAGGCGCGCCTGAGCGATTTGCCAAGGTCAAACCGCTCAGGCAGGGCAGGCGTATAACACCCCGCCCAGGTCACCCGTCGGCATGTTTGACCGGGCCCGTTGGTGCATTGGTGCGGTATTGATGGTAGTGAAGCTCTGTGCAGATGGAGTCTGATGCAGGCTAAGAATAGGTTAATGCCATTGTGCTAGCATGGTTGGTGTCGGCCAATTGCGGACAATTTAAGGCTTCAACTACTCGGTAGCTGATTATCGCAGAGCTCCCATTAATGGTTTAGCTGAGTGTCAGCGACTAAAGAGGGCATCCCGTTGCATGCGGGGCGTCTTCTTAAACGAAAGTGTCAGATGCGTGGGTACTATTACGGGCTATGAAACCAATTTTCATCATAAAATCTAACCACCTTCTCAATGATAATTTGAATATCTTGACCGTCTACAAAATATGAAAGAGATGGGCCAACGTCAAAATTCACAACTGAATCTACGTCACTCCACTCGTCGATTGATACATCTCCTATAATGGAAGGCTTTCCACTGAATGGACTTAGGTGCTTTGAAGAATTGCAAAGAGAATTGATTGTTTTGTATTCAGGAAGGTTATATATACTATTGAAGAAGTGCTGCTCTGCTGTTTGAGCTTTTCGTTTGTGGCTGTAGTTTGGGGCAATCCATTCGCGAAGGTGATTTAAACCCATGATTATGAACATTAGCTTTTCCGCACTTTTATATTTATTCTCATCAAACTCTTTGATAGATCTTTGTATAAGCTGAAAGAAGATATCAGGTGAGGAAATATCGAAAAAGCCCTTCATAGCAGTATTGGACATGTATAAGCACCTAACGGAGAAATCAGGGACTATTTTAATTGGCCCTTGTGGTGGAATTTTATGAGGATTAAGGGTGGGGCAGCAGCTAGCGAAGTTTTGCTGAATCTTTGGCAGGCGTCCGTGTTATTTTGCATCGTCAGACAGGATAACCAACATCATTCCGGTTATGACTTGAAGGCCGTTTGATGATCTTACTGTCTGCGCGAGGAATTCGATAAGATAGGCATTGTTAAATGACATTGCTGATATCCAGTATCTCATCCAAATATCATATATTCAAGTCATACATCACGAGCTTGTTCGTATATCAATCCACATCTGGCGGATACCGTGCCCGTACGTTCTCTTCGATGGAACAACGGCGGTATCACTCTTCAAAGCTGTCTTCATCCATCTGGCCGGTAAACGACAGTTCAGGATCGAAAGCCGATTTTCCACTGTTAGTAGTTTTAATTCAGCATACGAAGCCATCCACATCTCCTTATTCCCCACCGCACCAACGCGCCCATGGGCCCCGTCAAGCATGCCGACGGGTGGCCGGGGCGAGGTTTTAAGCGCCTGCTTTGTCTGAGCGATTTGACGTTAGCAAATCGCGAGTTCAGGCGCGCCTCGCCGCGGTCAGGCCCTGGCGGGCAGCCGCAGGCCATGCTTGTGGGGTGGCCTTGGAGGTGAAGGAGGGCTTGGCCAGGCAAGCCCTCTTTCCCGTTTGCCGCGGGGAGCGGCAAGGTCAAATATCATCCGCGTGAGCGGATGCAAAGCCTGTTTTGACTTGGCAATGGCAACCCGACTTTCATCCAGATCCACTGCGTTTAACTTCGCGGGTCTCGCCCCGCCGGCGAGGTACTTTGCTTTTGCTTCGCCAAAAGAAAGTACCCAAAGAAAAGGCGACCCGCAGCGCGTCGAATTCCCGCCCCAGCCGCACCGCCCAGGGCGCGGCCGGAACTTGCGGCGCGCTAGCGTCGCGCCGCTGCGGACAGCCGACCGCTTAAGACCCTGAGCGGCACGCCTGCGTCGGCTCGCGCTGACGGGAGCAGGTTTCGTTGGTACGGTCTTGCGATAACGGATCACTGTTTGGACCGTCACCAATACAGGTCAATATTTTCTCCATGCCAACGTGCTAGCATGACTGGTGTCGGCCAAAAGCGGAAATCTACAATACAACTCTACCCGGAACTCAAAGATGAGCTATGACCCGTTTGATGCAGAACGCGATGAAATGTACGAACAAATCAGCCGTGAACTTTACCCAGAACACAGGATACAAGCTATCGCCGAATTTACTGCAGAGCGTCTACAGTCATACTACAAAAATAACTCGACTGTTATGCGCCCAGCCGTAGATGCTCTCCAAGAGGGAAAAAGGCTCAAAGAAAATGGCCATAGCAGCGCCGCTGTAGTTTTCTTCGTCACGGCCATCGAGCTTCTACTTAAGGCAACGGTCCTAAAGCCAGTGGTGCATGGCCTTGTCCACAGCGAAGGTCTTGCCGATGCAATAGTCCAAATGGTTCTTGGTCAATCAGGATTTGATAGATATTCGGATCTACTTGCAAAACTGTATATTGAACTTGTAAAAATTGACATTAAGTCCGTCCGTCGCTCGGATGGTGAAAAATCACTTTTAAGTGAGTGCACAGCGCAGCAGCGACTACGCAACAGTATCGTTCATCAAGGTGCCAAAGCTTCTCCTGAACAAGCAGAGCTAGCAAGGTTAGTTGCGGTAGCTGTCTATGATGAGGTGGTTGCACCAATGCTGGGCAAACTCGATCTACTTGTCATTGAGCATGGGGAGATAGTTCCGGCAAGTAAGTTCCGGTGCTGAGATAGGCAAAAGTGGAAGGCAGCTTTGGGTCGAAAGCAGAAATTCCATTCTCCATGTTAGCTTTGCCATACGGAGTCACCTACTTCTCCCGGCCTTTCCCACCGCACCGACGCCACCCACGGGCCCCGTCAAGCATGCCGACGGGTGGCCGGGGCGAGGTCTTAAGCGCCTGCTTTGTCTGAGCGATTTGACGTTAGCAAATCGCGAGTTCAGGCGCGCCTCGCCGCGGTCAGGCCCCGGATGGGAGCCGCAGGCCATGCTTGTGGGGTGGCCTTGGAGGTGAAGGAGGGCTTGGCCAGGCAAGCCCTCTTTCCCGTCCGCCGCGCGGAAGCGGCAAGGTCAAATATCATCCGCGTGAGCGGATGCAAAACCTGATGATTTCCGCCACTTATACTCGCATCGTGGCGGAACGCCCCGTTAAATTCCGGGTTTTCCGCCCTGCAGACTGGCACTTTGCCAAAGTCATGCGCGGTGACGATTTTTCCAGCGACGTGCAGGTATATGCCCGGTGGAGTTACGGGTAAATCCGAAACGCCGACATACCTGCACATCTTGCCAGTGCAGCCTCCCGTCCTTACCCTTGTCTGCCCAAGTGGCGGGCCATAGCCTTTCTTGGCTGTGTGAATTCACACGGTCGGGTTTGGCGATCCGTTTTTACTTGGCAGGCTGAGTGTCTTTAACTGAAGCCTGTTTGCACACCTGCACGCATCCATTGTCTATGGCGGGCCAGGTGGGGAGACCTTCGGGTCTGCCGGGTCCAAGTAACCGGTTCGCCAGCCCCGCTTTGGCCTGCCACCCGCCTGGCGACGAGTTGGCAGCTATACCCCTCAACTTGGAGTCCATCATGGGTAAGCGTCCTTCGTTATCTTCGGTTAGTCCTCCTCGCGAATTCACTTTTCAACGCAAGCCGCTACGTGTGTTTCAGCATGAGCAAGGCCCGCGCTTTGTCGCGGCCGATGTCGCCAAACTGCTCAAATACCCCGATGAAGCCGCCCTGCAAACTGCGCTGGGCGGCAAGGCCGGCTGCCTGCTGAGCCCGGCCAGCGGCCCGTCCCTGCTTACCCTGAGCGAGGCCGAACTGCGCCACGCCCTGCGTGCCGGCCGCAAAACACAGGCGCAAGCGCTGCAACTCTGGCTGGATGACACCTTGCTGCCCATCTTGCGCAAAGGCACACACGCTGATCAGGACAAGCTGCAACTGGCCTACGCACTGGCCGGTGAGGCGGCGCGGCAGGTGGGGCAGGCGGTGTGGGAGTCGGTATTGGCCGGAGAGGTTGACGGCCAGCACTCGCGCTGGCTGGTTTCCTTGCACTATCAGGTGCAGCAGGGGCAGCGGCGGCCGTCCGGCAATACGGTGGCCTTGCAGGCCGAGGTGAGTGCGCTGGCAGCCTTGGCTGCTTGTGTGGCGGAGGAGAGAGCGCTGCCGGTGAGCAACCGCGATCTGATCAAACTGGCGGCGGCTTGTCATTTGCGCCTGGCCGAGCGCATGCAAAAACAGGCGCTGCGGGCCTAGCGCCGTTCACCGCCCCGGCGGGTGCCGGGGCTGGAGGGCTGGATTGCTGTCCGTGCGCAGCTGGCGCGGGCTCAGGCCCGCAGCAGCGGCAGCCGTTCGAAATGTCCGCCAAACAATGCGCGGGCGTCCTTGCCCCACCAGTCCTGTACCACCGTGGCGTAGAGCTGGCGGAAATCGATGGCGTGCGGCAGGTTGCCATCCGTCACGCCGGCCAGCACCGGTGTCTGGCCATACAGGCCACCCTTGACCCGGCCGCCCAGCATGAAGTGACTGTTGGCGGTGCCGTGGTCGGTGCCGCGATTGCCGTTTTCGCGTGGACGGCGGCCAAACTCGGCATAGCTCAGCACCAGGGTGTCGTCCCAGCGGCCTTGTGCCTGCAGGCGGTTTTGCAGCAGGGCCAGGCCATCGGCCAGTTCGCCCAGCAAGCGGGCCTGGGTGGGTTGCTGGTTGCCGTGGGTGTCAAAGCCGGTGAGGGTGATGCGCGCTACCGCGATGCGGGTGCCGTTCTGCAGGATGTCGGCCAGGGTGTTGATGGCCTGGGCAAAGCCGCCTGCCGCGCGTGGTGGGGCGGTGGGGGCTTCGGCCGGGTTGGCGGGGGCTTTCATGGGCGCTTGTTGCAGGGCGGTGGCGGCGGTGCGGATGTCGCCTTCCACCTTGAGGATGTGCGACAGTGCGCCGCTATGTGCGCCGGCTTGCTGGTCCGCCGCCAGTTTGGCCTGGCGGGCGAAGTCTTGCGGATTGTTCAGCACCACGGCGCGGGCGCCGCCGTCCAGCGGGCCGAGATTCTGGCTGGACAGCACGACGCCGTCGGCGGCAAAGCTGGCGGGCACCGGCTGGCTGCGAAACAGCCGGCTGAGCCAGCCTTCTCCCAGGTATTGATTGCTGGCGGAGGCGGTTTCCCAGATTTCGATGGAACGGAAATGCGACAGATTGGGCTCGGGATAGCCCACGCTTTGCAGTACTGCCAGCTGCTGGTGTTGCCATAGCGGCATCAGGCTGGTCATGGCCGGATGCAGGCCGACCTGTTCATCCAGTTGCAGTACCTGTGGCCGGGGAATGCCGATGGCGGGGCGCAGGCGGGTGTAGTCATCGCTGGCATAGGGGATGACGGTATTGAGGCCGTCGTTGCCGCCCTTCAGTTCGATCAGGATCAGCAGCCGCTGGTAGCCGGCCGGTGCCAGGGCATAACTCAGATTGGGCAGTACCGAAACCAGCAGGCCGGCACCCATGGCCTTGAGAAATTCACGGCGTTGAAACATGGCAGAGTCCTTGGTGATGGTTTCAGTGAACCTGGTAGGCCGGGTCGAGCAGCAGGGGGGCGATGGCTTGCGCGCCGCTCATGCCTTCCGGCAGGGCTTGTGCCGGCGGCACCGCCAGCAGCAGGCGGGCGCTGTCGGCTGCGTTGCGGACATGGTAGATGGCGGCCCATTCATCCGGTTGCAGCCTGATCGGGCGCAAGCCGGCCTGGATAAGCCGCTGGATGCGTGCCTGGCGCCCGCTGGCCTCATCCATCTGGCCGTCGGCCTTGATGAAGCTGTTGCGGATGGGGGCGGCGTCATGGCTGAGGCGGTCGAGGAACTGCTTGCGCGTCAGCAGGGTGGCGCTGTTGATCCACACTTCGCCGCCAGGCCAGCCTTTGACATTGGGCGGGTTGAATACGTCCTGGCCCAGCTGGCGGTTGAGCCCGGCCAGTGCGCGCCAGTCGGGCGGTGTCAGGTCGAAGGTGACCAGCGTGCCCACGGTCAGTTCCAGCGGTGACTTGATCAGCTGGCCCTGGCTTTGCCAGAAGGCCGGGGTCAGCAGCATGGCGCGCAGCAGCGGCCGGATTTCGTAATTGTCGCGGTAGAACAGCGCGGACAGGCGCTGGATGTCGGCTTCGTTCGGGGTGGGCGAAACCAGGTTTTTCCATAGTTTGATGGTGACGAAGCGGGCGGTCTGCGGCTTGCGCAGCAGCATGTCCAGCACATCGTCGCCATCGAAATTGCCTTGCTGGCCAAAGATGGTCTTGTCGCCGTTGTCATGCTGGTTGGGGCGGTAGACAAACTGGAAGTCCTTGTCCAGCGACCAGCCGGTAAAGGCGCGGGCGGCTTCGCGGATGTCCTGTTCGCTGTAGTGGCCTTCGCCCAGAGTGAACAGCTCCATCACTTCGCGGGCAAAGTTTTCGTTTGGCTGGCCCTTGCGGTTATTTACCGTGTCCAGATAACGCATCATGGCCGGATCGCGGGCGATGGCGTGCAGTAGCTGGCCGAAATTGCCCAGCGCCTGATGGCGCAGCAGCACATTCTGCTGGTACATCAGTTGCGGCACGCCGACCTTGTCCAGGCCGGAAACAAAGTGGTTGTGCCAGAACAGGGTCATCTTTTCCGTCAAGGGGCTGGGCGTGATGCGCATTTCCTCCAGCCACCAGCCACGCAATTCTTGCGCATGTTCGTTGCGCTCTTTTTGCAGGGCCTTCTTTTCGTCTTCGGTCAGATTGGGTTTGCCGGGGCGGTCGAAGGGTTCGTTGACCCAGGCGGGCGGCGCGGTGAGGGCTTTGTCACTGGTGTGATCGAGCAGGCGATCCACCGCTTGCTGGCGGCTAAGCGGGGCATACAGGGCAATTTGCGCCGGATTGGCACCAAAGCCGGTACGGGACAGCAGGTGGCGGGCAGCTTCTTCACCAATGCCGGCCCAGGCTGTCAGCGGCAGCAGGCAGAGCAGCAGCAGGCGGATGGCTGTTTGCGCATGCGATTTCATGGGAAACGCTCGCTCTTGGGGATGAGCCAGGCCGGCCAGATCTGGCTCGGCCACGCTGGCCGGCTAGGTTCTGGCCGGGAGTGAGTTGGAATATGGCTAAAGTTTACTTGCCGATTTCCTTGCTGACTGTGTTTTCTTCCTGGTTCAGCGTTTTTTGTTCCTGCTTGGTGATGTGACCGTGGTGTTGACGGGCATCAGCACGTTCCTGCTGGCGGATGGCGCGGTCTTGCTGGTGCAGCTCGCGGGCTTGCTGCTTGTTGATTTCGCCTTCCTTGCGTTCCTGATGAATGCGCTTGTCCTGATGGTCGAGGCGATGGTTGACTTCAGCGCGGCGCGGGTGTTGTTTCTGCCATTCGGTCTCGGCCGCGGCGCTGCCCGACAGGGCGGCGAAGGTGAGGGCGGACAGGCTGATCAGCATGATGCGGGCGGACAGTTTCATGATTTTGCTCCCTGGGTTATCTGCGTGGACGACGGTTTGCACAAGCTTGCTGTTGTTGTGAATTCATCATGGAGGGAAAGTGTGTACAATTCGTTTTCTGTCTGCTGCAGGCTGTTAATTTTCGTGAACAAACGGTAACGCCTTGTAAGCAAACATGTCGGCAGGTATCTGAATGATGCCGCCAATCACCAGGGGTGCCCGTTGCGGGCTGAGAAACACCCTAGAACCTGAACTGGATAATGCCAGCGGAGGGAGCGTGATGCAGAAGGCCCTACCATCTGTTGTTTCGCTTGCTCCGGCGATTGCGCCTTGTCGCACGGAGAATGTCATGCAGTTGTTCAAAACCACCAGTCTCATCAGCGCCTTGTTGCTGGCCGGCCTGAGCCATGCCGCCGAACTGCGCGTGCTCACCCATAGCTCGTTTGCCGTCGCCAAGCCGCTGCTGGCGCAGTTCGAGCAGCAGAACGGCGTCAAGCTCAACATCATCAAGGCGGGCGACGCCGGCGAGATGGTCAACAAGCTGATCCTGACCCGCGCCAATCCGATTGCCGATGTGGTGTACGGCATCGACAACACCATGATGGGCAAGGCCGCCGCCGCCGGCGTGCTGCTGCCGGAGCCGGCAGAGCGCAAGTCCGGCCAGCCGCAGCTGCCGGGTGCCACCAGCATCGACTACGGCTATGTCACGCTGAACTACGACAAGGCCTGGTTTGCCAAGAAGCAGCTGCCGCTGCCCAAGACCCTGGACGACCTGACCCGCCCGGCCTACAAGGACCTGCTGGTGGTGGAGAACCCGGCCACGTCCAGCCCCGGCCTGGCATTTTTGCTGTCCACCATCTCCGCCATGGGCGAGACCAAGGCCATGGCCTTCTGGGCCAAGTTGCGCGACAACGGCGTGAAGGTGAGCAAGGGCTGGACCGAAGCCTATTACACCGATTTCTCGCGCAATGGCGGTGCGCGCCCCATCGTGGTGAGTTATGCCACCAGCCCGGCGGCGGAAGTGTTCTATAGCAAGGAAAAACTCAGCACTTCGCCCACTGCCAACCTGTTGCTGCCCGGTGCGGTGTTCCAGCAGGTAGAAGGCGCGGCCTTGGTGAAGGGGGGCCAGCAAGCCGCACTTGCGCGCAAGTTCATTGCCTTCCTGCGTTCGGACGCGGTGCAGAAGGACATTCCCACCTCGATGTGGATGTATCCGGTGCAGCCGGGCATTGCGCTGGACCCGGTGTTCCAGCATGCCGAAAAGCCGGCCGCCCACAGCACGCCTGACCAGCAGCAGATTGCCGCCAACAGCGCCGGCTGGGTCGGCAAATGGACGCGCATCGTGCTGAAGTCCGGCCAGTAATGTCCACCACGCTTACGGTTCCCGACATTCTCAGCCCGCGGCTGATCCTGCGTCACCTCACGCCTGCCATGTTGCGCGCCAGCATGGAGGCGCGGCTGGCCGAGGCGGCGCGCTGGCTGGGTGCGCCGCTGCCCATCAGCTGGCTGGAAGAGGCGGCGGTGATGGCGCTGCGGCTGGAGCAGATGGAAAACGAGCCGGAGTATGCGCCATGGTCGATGCGCGCCATGCTGCGGCGGGAGGATGGCCAGCTGGTGGGCCATATCAATTTCCATACCTGCCCCGGCCATGCCTATCTGCAAGGGCGCGGTGATGTCGAGCTGGGCTACACCGTGCTGCCGGCTTTCCGGCGCCAGGGTTATGCCAGCGAGGCCCTGCTGGCCTGCGCCGGCTGGGCGGTGGAAACCGCCGGGGTCAAGCGCTTTGTGCTGTCCATCAGCCCGGATAACCTGCCCTCGCAGGCGCTGGCGGCCAGCCTGGGTTTCCAATGGCTGGAGCAGGTGGACGACCCGGAGGACGGTCCGGAAGATGTGCTGGTTGCCGACTGGCCGTTTACCCGGCAGCACCATGTCTGAGCGGGGGCGTCGGGCAGGGCTGGCCTTGCTGCCGCTGGCCTTTTTGTTGCTGATGTCCATCCTGCCCTTGCTGCGCTTGTTGCAGGAAGGGCAGGGGGCGGTATCCGCCGACTTGTTTACCGACCCTTACCTGCAATGGCGGGTGCTGTGGTCCTTGCTGCAGGCCGCTGCCAGCAGTGTGGCCGCCTTGCTGATCGGCCTGCCCGTTGCCTGGTGCCTGGCCCGTTATCGTTTCCCTGGTCGCAGCCTTAGCCTGCGCCTGCTGATGCTGCCCTTTGTCATGCCCACCCTGGTGGCGGCCATGGGGGTGCTGGCGCTGTTCGGGCCGCAGGGCTTGCTGGGGGTCAATCTGCAGGATACGCCCTGGCTGTTGCTGTATGGCAATCTGTTTTTCAATCTGCCGCTGGTGATTCGCGCCGCCTGCGAGGGGCTGGCGCAGCTGCCGGCCAGCCGCATTGCTGCCGCGCGCACGCTGGGTGCCACGCCCTGGCGGGTGTTCTGGCGGGTGGAATGGCCGGCGGTGCGGCCCTGGCTGTTGTCGGCCTTGTGCCTGGTTTTCCTGTATTGCTTCTCCGGCTTCGGGCTGGCGCTGCTGCTGGGCGGGCAGCGCTATGCCACGGTGGAAGTGGAAATCTACCAGCTGGTGTCTTATGAGCTGAAGCTGGCGGATGCCGGCGCGCTGGCACTGTTGATGCTGCTGGTGACCGGTGCCATTGCCACGCTGTATGCCTGGCTGGAGCGCCGCCTGGCGGCGCCGCTGAAGGTGGACCCGGTGCTGCCGCGCCGCCCGCAGGGCATGGAGTGGCTGCAGCTGGCGGCGGCGCTGGCCATGTTGCTGCTGTTTGCCGGCCTGCCCTTGCTGGCGGTGCTGTGGCGTGCGCTGCAGGCGCTAGCGGTTTCCGGTTTCAGCCTGCTGCACGACGAGGAAGTGCTGCTGGCACTGGGCAATTCGGCCCGTTTCAGTGCCATGGCCGTGCTGCTGGCAGCGCTGCTGGGCTGGCTGCATGCGCTGGCGGCACGGGGCAGCCTGTGGCTGCGGGCGCTGGCCTTTCTCCCCTTTGTGGTGTCCCCGGTGTGCGTGGCCTTTGGCCTGTTGCTGCTCTACCCGCAGTGGAGTGCCAGTCTGCCTTTGTTGCTGGCCAGCTATGCCTTGCTGGCCTATCCCTTTGTCGCGCGCAGCCTGGCGGGGGCGCTGGACAGCCTGCCGCGCCACTGGCCGCAGGCTGCCCGCAGTCTGGGGGCCAGCCCGCTGCGGGTGTTTGCCCGTGTCGAATGGCCGTTGCTGCGTCCGGCCTTCCGCCGCGGGCTGGCCTTTGCGGCGGCCACGGCGCTGGGCGAATTTGCCGTGACGCTGTTTTTGTCGCGGCCGGAATGGCTGACACTGACCACGCTGATCTACCAGCGCCTGGGCCGGCCGGGGGCCGACAATGCCGCCAGCGCCATGCTGCTGGCCTGTCTGTTGATGTTGCTGGCGCTGCTGGCTTTTCTGATCATCGAATGGCCGTCTGCCGCTGAACGGCCCTTGCGCAAGGAGTCCTGACATGCTGCGACTGGAAGGCGTATGCAAGCGCTTTGGCCACAAGCTGGTGGCCGACCAGCTCAGCCTGAGCGTGGAGGCGGGTGAAGTGCTGGCCCTGCTGGGGCCATCCGGCTGTGGCAAGAGCAGCCTGCTGAAGATGATTGCCGGGCTGGAGCAGCCCGACAGTGGCCAGCTGTCGTTTGCCGGTGCCGACCTGGCCGGCGTGGCGGCGGAGGCGCGCCGTTTTGCGCTGATGTTTCAGGACTTTGCCCTGTTCCCGCATCTGGATGTGCTGGGCAATGTCTGCTTCGGCCTGATCGAACACGGGGTGGCGCGGGCGGCGGCGCGGCAGCAGGCATTGGCTTGCTTGCAGCAACTGGGGCTGGCCGGCATGGAGGCGCGCAAGGTATGGACGCTGTCCGGTGGCGAACAGCAGCGGGTGGCCCTGGCGCGGGCGCTGGTCACCCGGCCGCGGCTATTGTTGCTGGATGAGCCGTTTTCCAGTCTGGATGCCGATTTGCGCCGGCAGTTGCAGCAGGAGTTCCGCCAGCAGTTACAGCAGGCGGCCATCCCGGCGCTGCTGGTCACCCATGACCGGGAGGAGGCGTTTGCCCTGGCCGACCGCGTTGCGGTGCTGCAGGCAGGGCGCCTGGTGCAGTGTGCCACGCCGGCGCAATTGCTGGCGGCACCGGCCACGCCCTGGCTGGCGCGTTTTATCGGTTACGAAAACGTGCTGGCCGAGGGGGTGGTGCCGGAGCAGGCCTTGCGGCTGGGGCCGGAGCAGCCGGCAACGGCGGTGCGCCGCATCATCCAGCTGGCGGACGGGGTGAGGGTGACGGTGGCCGGTGCGGATGGCGAGCTGACCTTGACCCTGTCTGCGCGTGAAGTGCAGCAGTATGCGGCCCGGCTGGAGGTGGGCAGCCTGTTGCATGTCGGCATCGACCGCGCCGCCATGCTGTCTTATTCCGCGGCCTGCTGATCAGCCGGCCAGCTCGGCGACCGGCTGGCACACATCCACCCAGCTGCCCTGGGTGATGTCGGCCATCAGCGCGGGGCTGATGCGCACTGCGCTGTGAATGGCGCCGGCGGCGGGTAGTACTTCGTCGAAATCCTGCAAGGAGCGATCCAGGTATACCGGTAGCGGCTGGGCCAAGCCAAACGGGCAGACCCCGCCCACCGGGTGGCCGGTCAGCTCGACCACTTCTTCCTGGGCCAGCATCTTGCCCTTGCCAAAGCTGTCCTTGAACTTGCGATTGTCGATGCGGGCATCGCCACGGGTGACCAGGATGATCACTTCGCCACTGGCCAGGCGGAAGGACAGGGTCTTGGCAATGCGCCCCGCTTCCACCCCGTGGGCGGCAGCCGCCAGCGCCACGGTGGCGGTGCTCACTTCCAGTTCGATGATGGGGATATCCAGTTGACGGGCGGCGAAGAAATCGCGAACGGATTGCAGGCTCATGATCAAAGGCTAAACAGGGTGAACGGCACTCCACACTAAACGCTGCGCGGCAGGCTGGCAAGGTGTGCAGCCTGTCGCTCAGGCTTTACTGTCGGGCGATTTCACTCAGCTTGTCGCTGATGTCCTGTGCGGTGGCGGCCTGTTCTTCCGCGGCATTGGCGATTTCCACCACGAAGTCACGCACATTGTTGATTTGTTCAACAATGGCGGCAATGGCCGCTTCGGCTTCGGCAAAGTCGTGTTCGGTGGACTTGACCTGTTCGCGGCCTTTGTCCATCGAGCTGATATTGCTGTTCACTTCTTGCTGGATATCGCGAATCATGCCGCCGATTTCCTGGGTGGCCTTGGTGGTGCGCTCGGCCAGTTTGCGCACTTCGTCGGCCACCACGGCAAAGCCGCGTCCCATTTCACCCGCCCGTGCCGCCTCGATGGCCGCGTTCAGTGCCAGCAGATTGGTCTGATCGGCAATATCCTTGATCACGCTGACGATCTGGCCAATGGTTTCCGACTGCTTGCCCAGAGAGCCGAGATTGTCCGCCGTGTCACTCACCAGCTCGCTCACCGCCCGCATCGCGCTGGAATTGTTTTCTATCATGCTCTTGCCCTTCCTGGCCCGGTCCAGCATTTCATTGGAAGAGTCCGAGGCGGAGGCGGTACGCACGGCGACCATTTCGATGGTGGCGGTCATGGCCTGCACATTGCCGGAGAGCTCGCCGATACGCTCTTCCAGAAACAGCCGTCGCTGATCGTTGGCCTCCCGCAAGTTCTGGGCTTCTATCTCGGCCGAAATATCCTGGAAACTGGCCATGAAACACAGCAGCTTGTTGCTGTCCTGATTGTCCCAGATGGGAAAGACCTTGGTCTTGAAGGTGACGCTGCCGACCGGAATCAGTGCTTCATGGTGGGTGATGCGGCGTGCGGCAATGTCTTGCAGGATGTGGCGGATGCGCTCCGGGTCGCGGTGAAACTGGTGGATGCTGTGCTGGAAGGCATTGTTCACGTCCACGCCGCTGCGGAATTTCTGGTTCATCATGTTGCGGTGACTGGCCAGCACATCGCGCGCGGTGCGGTTCATGTAGAAGATGGTGTTTTCCGGCGTGGTGTCGGCCAGCATGATCAGATTGTCGACGTGGTCGAGCATGGCCGTGAACTGGTGCAGCTGTTGCTTGCTCTCCTGCTGGTCCTGCTTGGTGGTGCCAAATCCGAACATGATGCACTCCTGTCAGTGACTTGCAGCTGGGGGATCATGGCTGCCACAGCGTTCTGGCCATGGGCAGATCAAGCAGCTGGGTGGTGGGGTATAAACAGTTTTAATTAAAGTGCCGGGATAAAAGCGCACTAAATTAATCAGGTATAAGATGCGGGATAATTGAAAATCAAGGTTGAATCGTTAAGCCCTCGCCACAGGTACAGTGTGGCAGCGCGGCCATGCCGTCTGGCATGACCTGAGGAGGCTCATTCCGGCAGCGCCAGCATATGGGTTTCCTTCACTTCCTCCATCACCACATAGCTGCGCGACTCATTGGCATTGGGCAGTTGCAGCAGGATTTCCCCCAGCAGCTTGCGGTACATCGACATGTCGGGAATGCGGGCCTTGATCAGGTAGTCGTACTCGCCGGATACCAGGTGGCATTCGAGGATTTCCGGGATGTTCTGGATTTCGCGGCGGAAGGCATCAAAGATATTGCCCGACTTGGCCGACAGCTTGATCTCCACGAATACCAGCAGTGAGGCCCCCATGGCGTGCGGGTTGAGCCGGGCGTAATAGCCTTCGATCACGCCGTCGCGTTCCAGCCGCCGCACTCTTTCCGTACAGGGGGTGGTGGACAGGCCCACCTTTTCCGCCAGCTCGGTCATGGCGATGCGGCCGTTTTTCTGCAGCCATTTCAATATCTTGAGATCGATCTTGTCCAGCTCGCGCTCGTGCGTGTGTTTTACTTTCATTATTTCACTGCCAATCTTGAATTTGAAAGAGTTATTAATTACAAAACTGTTTTATTTTGGTGAAAAAAACTGCATTGAAATAAATATACTACACAAAATCACTAAGCGCATGATGCGCGGCACGGAGAAAGAGGAAATGAAGGTAATCGTACTGGGTGGTGGCGTGGTGGGTGTATCCACTGCATGGTATCTG
Source organism: Aquitalea sp. ASV15 (assembly GCF_016429115.1). Lineage (NCBI taxonomy): Bacteria > Pseudomonadati > Pseudomonadota > Betaproteobacteria > Neisseriales > Chromobacteriaceae > Aquitalea > Aquitalea sp. ASV15. The sequence continues at coordinate 110,597 of NZ_JAELTZ010000005.1, forward strand.
GCCAAGGCCGGTGTGGAAGTGACAGTGCTGGAGCGTCAGGACGGCGTGGCACTGGAAACCAGCTTCGGCAATGCCGGCCAGATTTCCCCGGGTTATTCCGCCCCCTGGGCCGCGCCCGGCATTCCGACCAAGGCCATCAAGTGGATGTTCCAGCGCCATGCGCCCCTTGCCATCCAGCCGGATGGCAGCGTTTACCAGCTGCAGTGGATTGCCAAGATGCTGGCCAACTGCAATGAACAAGCCTACGCCCTCAACAAAAGCCGCATGATGCGTCTGGCTGAATACAGCCGCGACATGATCAAGGACCTGCGTGCCGAAACCGGTCTGGATTACGAAGGCCGCCAGGGCGGCACCCTGCAGCTGTTCCGCTCGCAGGCACAAGTGGAAGGCATGGCCAAGGATATCGCTGTGCTCAAGGAGTGCGGCGTGGACTTCAATGTGCTGGACCCGGACGGCTGCGCCCGCGTTGAACCGGCACTGGCCAAGGTCAAGCACAAGCTGACCGGCGGCCTGCAACTGCCGAACGACGAAACCGGCGACTGCAATCTGTTTACCAGCCGTCTGGCCGAACTGGCCGCCGCCAAGGGCGTCAAGTTCCGCTTTGGCGTCAATATCAGCGCCATCGAAACCCATAACGGCCGCATTACCGGCGTGCGTGTCGGCGATGAAATGCTGACTGCCGACCACTACGTGGTGGCGCTGGGCAGCTACTCGCGTGATCTGCTGCAAAACCTGGGCATCGATATTCCGGTGTATCCGGTCAAGGGCTATTCGCTGACCGTACCGATCACCAATCCGGCCATGGCCCCGGTATCCACCATTCTGGACGAAACCTACAAGGTGGCCATTACCCGCTTCAACGACCGTATCCGCGTGGGCGGCATGGCCGAGCTGGCTGGCTACAATCTGGACCTCAATCCGCGCCGTCGCGAAACCCTGGAAATGGTGGTGGGCGACCTGTACCCGGATGGCGGCGATATTCCGGCGGCGACCTTCTGGACTGGCCTGCGCCCGATGACCCCGGATGGCACCCCCATCATCGGCGGCACCCGCTTTGCCAACCTGTCGCTCAATACCGGCCACGGTACGCTGGGCTGGACCATGAGCGCCGGTTCCGGCAAGGTGCTGGCCGACCTCATCACCGGCACCCAGCCGGAAATCAGCGTGGATGGCCTGTCCATCCAGCGTTATGCCAAGCGCGGTGAAAAGCTGGTGGTGCCGATGCACAGCCGCACCGCCGTCGCCGGAGCCTGAGCGCATGCGCCCGCTGATCGCCAGCATTCGTCTGGACCATCTACGTCATAACTATCTGCTGGCCCGGCAACTGGCCGGCGGCCCCACGCTGGCGGTGATCAAGGCCAATGCCTATGGCCACGGCGCGCTGCGCTGTGCCCAGGCGCTGGCCGATGTGGCCGACGGCTTTGCCGTGGCCTGCCTGGAAGAAGCCATCCAGCTGCGTGAGGGTGGGGTGACCTTGCCCATCGTGCTGCTGGAAGGCGTGTTCGAAGCGGCCGAACTGGCCGCCGTGGAAGCGCATGATCTGTGGTGTGTGGTGCAAAGCCCGCAGCAGCTGGAGATGATCGTGCAGGCCAATCCGGCCAAGCCCTATACCGTGTGGCTGAAGATGGATTCCGGCATGCATCGCGCCGGTTTCTTCCCGCAGGATTACGCCGCCGCCCATTGCAAGCTGATGGCCAGCGGCAAGGTGAGCAAGATCGTCAAGATGAGCCACTTCGCCCGTGCCGACGAGCCGCAGCTGTCGGCTACCCAGGCCCAGCTGGAGGCATTCGACAGCGTTTGCCGCTATCTGCCGGGCGAGGAGAGCATTGCCAATTCGGCCGGCATCCTGTGTCACGAGCGTGCCCATCGCCAGTGGAACCGCGCCGGCATCATGCTGTACGGTGCGTCGCCGCTGCCTGCCGGTTTCGAGCAGGGTGCCGCGCTCAAGCCCGTCATGCGGCTCACCTCCAAGGTTTTTGGTGTGCGCGAACTGGCCGCCGGCGAGCCGGTGGGCTACGGTGCCAGCTTTGTGGCGGAACGCCCCACCCGCGTGGGCCTGATTGCCTGTGGTTATGCCGACGGTTATCCGCGGCTGGCCTCCACCGGCAGCCCGGTGGCGATTGATGGCGTGCGTTCGCGGGTGATTGGCCGCGTGTCGATGGACATGATGACGGTGGACCTGACCGACCTGCCGCAGGCGGGCATCGGCAGTGAAGTCGAGCTATGGGGCGACACCGTGCATATCAACGAAGTGGCGGCCCAGGCCGGCACCATTTCTTACGAAGTGCTGTGCAATGTGAAACGCGCGCACTTTCGTTACGACTGAATTTCCTCGTGCTTTGTGTAGTACTTTGTCACTCGCCCGGCGTCGCCGGGCATTTTTTTGTCTGTTGATGGTCTGGCAAGGACAAAAAAACACCCCGCCAGCGGGGCTGGTCGGGGTCTGCAATGTCAGAGCCAGGCTCCGACGGAGGGTTAACTTTCACCCCATGTCATCGCCGTGCGCGAATTGCTGTCGGCCGGGGTCAAGAAAACGGCCAGCAGCAGGGTGAATGCTTATCATACTGATCAGAACTATCTGTTTCTATTAGGGATAGTACTGATCAGTACCTGGGATGGCGCCGCAGCCAGCACAACATCACCGCCGCCGCGGGCTGCAGCCATGGATGGCCCTGCCGCTGGCGACAGTCCTGGCAGGGTTTAGACCCGCTAACAAAACCCCCGCTCCAGCGTTGCGCCTCCTTGCCGTACTCTTTGTACTGTCTGCGTCGGCGCGCCTTGGCCCGGGTGCTCTACGAGGTTTTGTTCGCCGCTCTTAGCGATGCGCCATCACCGCCTGCACCAGGTCGGCAATCGAGCGCACTTTCATCTTGTCCATCATCTTGCCGCGGTGGGCTTCCACCGTCTTGATGCTGATGCCCAGCTCGTCGGCAATCACCTTGTTCATCTTGCCTTCCACCACCTTGTCCAGCACCTCGCGTTCACGGGTGGTGAGCGAGGCCAGGCAATCGGCAAAGCGGTCACGGGCGGCACTGCTGGCCTGTTGTTGCTGGCTGAGTGACAGTGCGCTGTCGACCGCCGTGAGCAGGGCCTGCTGGTTGAAGGGTTTTTCCAGAAAGTCGTGTGCGCCGCGTTTGACCGCCTGCACCGCCATCGGCACGTCGCCATGGCCGGTGATGAAGATGACCGGCCAGGGGTTGTGGCGGGCGCTGAGCTCGTCAAACAGCTCCAGCCCGCTCATGCCGGGCATGCGGATATCGACAATCAGGCAGCCGGCACCCTGTGGCTGGAAGTTTTCCAGCAGGGCTTCGGCGCTGGCATGACAGGAAATGGCGTAGTCGTGGCTTTCCAGCAGGAAAACCAGCGAGTCGCGAAAAGCTTCGTCGTCATCGACGATGTGAACGTGAGGAGAACTGGCACTCATGTTTCGGACACCGGTAGCGTGAATCGGAAAATACTACCACCACCGGGATTGTCTTCCACCCACAATTGGCCTTCGTGGAATTCGATGATGGTGCGGCAGATGTTCAGGCCCATGCCCATGCCTTCGGCCTTGGTGGTGAAGAAGGCATCGAACAGGCGTTCTTTCAGGTCCAGCGGCACGCCGTGGCCGTGGTCGCTGATGGCGATTTCGATGCGGCGCGGGTTGAGCTGACGGGCTTCCACATGCAATACCCGCTCGCTGGCCGGGCAGTCCTGCATGGCTTCGATGCCGTTCTTGATCAGGTTGAGCAGTACCTGCTCCACCAGGATGGGGTCGACGTACAGGGCGGGCAGTGCCGGGGCCAGTTTGACGTCGATGGTGGCGGCCTGGCGGCGCGCTTCGATATCGGCAATGGCCAGCGAGGCTTCGATGATGTCGGTGAGCTGGCAGGTCTTGCGGTCTGGTTCGCTCTGTTTGACGAACTCGCGGATACGCCGCACCACGGTGCCGGCACGCTCGGCCTGGGCGGTGATTTTTTCCATCACCGGCAGCAGGGTTTCCGGCGTGGCCTTGCCCTGGCGGATGCGCTCGATGCAGCCGGCCTGGTAGTTGGCGATGGCGGACAGCGGCTGGTTCAGCTCGTGGGCCAGGGTGGAGGCCATCTCGCCCATGGTCACCAGGCGTGAGGTGGATTGCAGCTGCTGCATCTGCTGCTGGTAGCGTTCTTCGGCGTCGTGCTGCTGGGTGGTGTCGGTGAGAATGGTCATGGAGACAATGCGCCCGTTCACCCAGCGTATGCTGCGCCGACGCATGGAGATCCAGCGGGCCGGCGGGTCCATCCACACTTCCATATCCACGTCGCGGGCGCTGCGCATCAGCTCGACCAGGCGCAGGTCGCAATAGCCCAGCTGGCTGTCGGCCGGCTGGTCCGGGGTGAACCAGTGCTGGTAGCGCTGGTTGCAGAACAGCAGCTCCAGCGTGGCGGGGTCGACCACGGCGACCGCGGCATCCAGCCCTTCGATCACCGTGACAAAGCGGTCGTGCGAGGCTTCCAGCCGGCGCTGGGCTTCCAGCCGCTCTGTGATGTCGGTCAGCACGGCCATCCAGCCGGTGTGCTGGCCACTGGCATCGATCAGCGGCGAGGCCAGGATGTGGGCGTCGAATTCTTCGCCATTCTTGCGCTGCAAGATGGACTGGAAGCCCTCGGGCGGGGCATTGCCGGCCAGGGTGTCGTCCAGGTCGCGCCGGTTGCCCTCGCTGAGCGGGCCTTGGCGCCAGTAGGGGTAGGGCGCGGCCTGGCCGATCAGTTCTTGCTCGCTATAGCCGGTGAGGGCGCAGAACGAGGGGTTGACGTAGCTGATGCGGCCTTGCAGGTCGATGGCGCGGATGCCCACTACCAGCGAATCTTCCATGGCCTTGCGGAAGGCCGACTCCTGGCGCAGCGCCTGTTCGGCCTGTTTTTCCGCAGTGATGTCGCGGCCGGAGACATAGGCGACGCCGCTGTCGGCCAGCGGGCTGAGCGCCCATACGATCCAGCGTACTTCGCCCTGTTTGGTGAGGATGCGCGTCTGCACGAAGCGGTCGGCCCCGCCGGTGTCGAACAGGCGCTCGAAGCTGTCGCGGGCGCTTTCCCGCTCCTCGGGCAGCAGGTAGTTGAGGAAGGAAGTGCCCAGCAATTCGTCGGCACGATAACCCAGCCCCTGCTCGAAGGCCGGGTTGAGTTGCAGGATGGTGGTGTCACGCCTTACCACGCCCAGCATTTCCTGCGACAGCTTGTAGACGCGGTCGCGCTCGCGTTCGGCTTCTACCCGGCCGCGGATATGGCGGTTGAGGCTGAGCAGGCTGAGCAGGGTGAGCAGGGCCATGCCGCCGATCAGGCCCAGTTGCAGCAGGCGGGCCTGGGTCATGGCGCCGCGTACCGGGCGGGCGCTGATGATCAGGCCGGTGCCGGGCAGTTCCAGCTTTTCCGCCGGGCCGCTGCGCAAGCGGTTCTGCGCGTTGCGGGCGATGGTGTTGCCGTCGCGGGTTTGCAGTTCCAGCTGGTATTTTTCACTGAACCAGGCCGGCGGCAGCCGGCGTACCACATTGTCGGCATCGAACATGGCCACCAGCGTGCCGTTGAACTGGCCGTTCTGGTAGAGCGGTATGTGCAGCTCGTAACGCCAGCTGCCATTGCTGCGGCGAAACGGGGCGCTGTAGGCAAAGCGGCCGTTTTGCTGGGCCAGCTTGAAGGCATCCTGGGCCTGGATGCTGCCGCCGGGCGACAGTGGCCCTTCTTCGTAGGGCGCAGTCCAGCGCAGCAGGCCATGGCTGTCGCTGCGCGCTACTGCCAGCATTTCCGGGGTGTTGGCCAGCAGCTGCGAGGCCTGGGTCTGGAAGCCGGCTTCGTCGGTTTCGCCGCTGCCCAGGCTGCGTGCCAGATCGGTCAGCTGCGCCAGATTGTCTTCCAGTTTCAGCTGCAGGGTTTGTTCGGCCCACAAGGCATCGCGCGCCAGATTGCTCTTTTGCTGTTCGGCCTCGCGGGCATCCAGCGTCCACAGCATCACCCCCATGGTGAGGAAGAACAGCACGATGGTGGTGTTGGGAAACAGCTGGTACCAGCCGCTGCGTTTGCGAAACTCGTAAAAGCGGGGTGTGCGCATAGAGGGCGGGAGCGGGTGGGTGACGAGGGCCGGGTCGCAGGCGAGCCGGAATGGTTTGCTCCAGTTTACGACAAGCGGCCGCCGCTGGCAGTAAGGGTTGGCCCGCGGTTGTGGCCTGCCGGCAAGTCATTGCGCATGGCACTTGAGTCCATGCCTGTGCCGGGGGTAATCTCGCGGCTGGTTTCAATCAGGCGGGAAGACGGGCGGCATGCGCGGGATCAGCTTAATGGGTGGGGCTTTATTGTGTCTGGTGTGCAGCCTGGCAACGGCTGCGGTGCAGCCCATCCGCATTGGCGTGCCCGGTGCCTTTACCGGTGGTTCGGCACCGATGGGCCTGAGCATGCGCAATGGCATCCGGCTGGCGGCGGCGGAGATCAATCGCAGCGGCGGGCTGCTGGGGCGGCCGATCGAGCTGGTGGAGCGTGACGATGGCGGCCTGCCGGCGCGCGGCATCAAGGTGGCGCAGCAACTGCTGACCCAGGAGCGGGTGGTGGCGGTGGTGGGCTTCGTCAATACCGGGGTGGCGCTGGCGGCCAGCAAGAATTATCAGGACGCGCGGGTGCCGGTGATGCTGGCGGTGGCCACCGCAGCCATTCTCACCCGGCAGTTTCCGCTGCATGGCAATAGCGACAATTTCATTTTCCGGGTGGCGGCCGCGGATGATCTGCAGGCGCCGCTGATCGTGCGCGAGGCGGTGCAGCGTTCGGCTTATCGCAAGCTGGCCATTTTTGCCGACAACACCAATTACGGTTACCAGGGGCTGATGGAGCTGGAGCGCGCGCTGGGCCAGCATGGGCTCAAGCCCAGTTATGTGGCGCGCTTCAACCTGCAGGAGCGGGACATGGCCAATGCGCTGCTGCAGGCGCGCAATGCCGGCAGCCAGGCCATTCTGACTTATGCCATCGGCCCGGAGCTGGCCGAGCTGGCCAATACCATGGCGCGCATGGACTGGAAGGTGCCCATCATCGGCAGCTGGACGCTGTCGATGTCCAATTTCATCGATAATGCCGGCCCCAATGGCGAGGGGGCGCGCATGGTGCAAAGCTATATTCCGGACGAGGATGACAGCGGGCGCCGGCGCGATTTTCTGGATGGCTACCAGTGGCTGTTCCACACCCGGCGCATTCCTTCGCCGCCCTCGGCGGCACAAGGCTATGACGGCATGAAGCTGCTGGCCGAGGCCATCCGCCAGGCCGGCTCGCTGGATGGCGTGGCCATCGTGCACGCGCTGGAAAACCTCAGGCAGCCGGTGGCCGGGGTGATCACCACTTACAAGCAGCCATTCAGCCGCACCGACCACGAGGCGCTGGAGCTGAATGTCCCGGTGATCGGCAAGGTGGAACGCGGCCGGGTGGTCTATGCCTACCCGGCCGACAAGTTACGGCAATAGGATGGCGCTGCTCAGGCGTTGACGCCGCGTTCGCTGGCGATTTGCTGGATGGCGGTCACCACCGAATCGGCACCGCTGCGGATCTGGGTGATGATTTCGCCCACCTTGCCGACATTGCCCACGCTGGAGCGCGCCTTGACCCCGATCACACCCATGCTGTCCACGGCCGCCCCGGTGCTGGTCTGGATGGATGACACCATTTGCGAAATCTCGGCGGTGGAGGCGCTGGTGCGCTCGGCCAGCTTGCGCACCTCATCGGCCACCACGGCAAAGCCACGTCCCATTTCGCCGGCGCGCGCGGCTTCGATGGCGGCGTTCAGTGCCAGCAGATTGGTCTGATCGGCGATGTCCTTGATGGTCTGCACAATGCTGCCGATGCGCTCGGAATTGGCGCCCAGCTGCTGGACGGTGTCGCCGGCCTTGCCGATATCGCCGGCCATGTCCTCGATTTCATGCACCGCCTGCTGCACGCTGCTCACTCCCTCGTCGGCCCAGTGGCGGGTCTGCTGCGAGGTATTGAAGGCGAAAATGGCACTGTCCTGCTCCTGCTGCTGCCGTTTCACCGCCTGGGTGACATCGGTGGCGAACTTGATGATGGAGATCACCCGGCCTTCGCTGTCGAATACCGGATTGTAAGTGGCCTCCAGCCAGCGTTCGCTGCCGTCGCGGGCCAGGCGGGTAATGCGCCCGGAAAAGAACTGGCCGCTGCGCAGATTGTTCCACAAGCGCTGGTAGTCTTCGCTTTGTACCAGATCGCTGGGGCAGAGCTGGCGGTGATGCCGTCCGATCAGCTCATCCCTGCTGTAGCCCATGGTGCTGAGGAAGTTGGCATTGGCGTTGGTGATGGTGCCGTCGGGCTGGAATTCGATCACCGCCATCGAGCGGTCGATGGCGGTGAGTGCCGCCTGGTTTTTCTGTGCGGCCAGCACCTTGTCGGTCACATCACTGGCGAACTTGATAAAGCCGACCAGCTTGCCGGCACTGTTGCGCACCGGGTTGTAACTGGCTTCCAGCCACACCGACGTGCCATCCTTTTTCAGTCGCTTGACCTGGCCGGTGAACGGCTGGCCGCGCTGCAGGCTGTCCCAGAAGCTGGTGTACTCGCGCGAGCTGGCATAGGCCGCCTCGCAGAAGTTGCGGTGATGCAGGCCAGGCAGTTCTGCCGCACTGGCATAGCCCATGGTGCGGGCAAAATTTTCGTTGGCATGCACCACCTTGCAATCCAGATCAAAACGGATGATGGCGGTGGAGGCGCTCACCGCATCCAGCAAGGATTGAAGTTCTTGCTGGGTTTGTTTTTGGGCATCTAGTTCGGCCAGCAGCTTGCGATTGAACATGGGTTTCTCCCTGGTAACACGGTGTGTGGGCATATCCTTCCGTTACCGACTGTCATCGCTCCTGCTGACGGGGTCGTCTGCTCAGCCGGCATCGGAAAATCTGTTGTTGTGCTGATGTATAGACTTGATAGTGATGTTAGCCCGTGTTTGTACTGGTAATAAAGCCAGGGCGGTTCGCCGTGTTCTTGACAAAAAATCCAGCCTGCCCGGCTGCCGGCCAGTGCCGGTCAGCTGCGGCTGGGCAGGGGGATGAATTCGCTTTCTCCCGGTACGGCGGCAAAGCGGCCCTGCTGCCAGTCATCGCGCGCCTGGCGGATGCGCTCCATGCGGCTGGAAACGAAGTTCCAGTCCAGGATGCGGTGGGCATCCGGCGTGGGACCTGCCAGCAAGGCTAGCCGACTGGCTTGCCCGGCCTGAATGCGCGCTTCCGGCATCTCCGCCGCCAACATTCCCAGTTCGCCGGCTTGCAGCGACTCGCCGCCCAGGCTGATGCTGCCGCTGGCCAGATAAATGCCGCGTTCGGCAAAGCCGGCGGGTATCACCAGCTCGGCGCCGGCGGCCATCTCGATGACGGCGTACAGGGCCTCGCCGGGAAAGGCTACCGGCGAGCTGCGTCCCCAGGCCTTGCCCAATACCAGTTGCACATGGCTGCCATCTTGCTGCCATGCTGGCAGCGCCGTGCTGGCATAGTGCATGAAGGCCGGCTCGCACTCTTCCAGGGCCAGCGGCAGTGCCAGCCACAGTTGCAGGCCTTCCACCGCCTGGCCCGTGCTGCGGATGTCGTCCGGAATCCTTTCCGAATGCACGATGCCGCGGCCGGCCACCATCAGGTTGGCGGCACCCGGCTCGATGCGCTGCACGCTGCCCAGGCTGTCGCGGTGAAGCATGGCGCCGCTGAACAGATAGGTGAGGGTGGCCAGCCCGATATGCGGGTGTGGCCGTACATCATTGCTGCGCTCGTTCAGGTTGAAGTGGGCGGGACCCATGTGGTCGAGAAAAATGAAGGGGCCGATGTGGCGGGCCTGCCTGCCAGGCAGCAGGCGGCGCACCGGAAAGCCGATATCGCTGGTTTTGGCGCTGATACGCGCGCTCCATGTATTCATCTGTCTACCCTTTGTCATTCACCGGAAACGGGCCAGCCTGCTGGCTGGCCCGTTGCGGGTGCGTGGTGAAGTGCCGGCAACAAAAACGGCTGTTGCCTGCGTCGACGCGGTTTGCCCCGGCGACGCCAGGCTATTTTGCTGGCCGCTTTAAAAGCGCCCGTTGCGGAAGTCGTCGGCGGCGGCTTCCAGTTCGGCACGGGTATTCATCACGAACGGTCCCCATTGGGCAATCGGCTCGTTCAAGGGCTTGCCGGCCACCAGCAGGAAGCGGGCAGCTTCGCTACTGCTGACGCGGATGCCACTGGCAGCACGGTCATTGGCCAGAATCGCCATTTGACGCTGGCGCACCACTTGCTGCTGGCTGCCAGCCTGCAGCTCACCCTGATAAACATAGATGAAGGCATTGTGTTCTGCCGGAATGGCGAGAAATTCACTTTGCCCACCGGCCAGATGCACGTCCAGATACAGCGGCTCGCTATCCGGGCGCTGGATGGCGGCAAGCTGCTCGCCTACCTGCCCGGCAATCAAGCGCAAGTGGCTGCCATGCCCGGTTTGCTGTTCCGGAATCTCGGCACTGGGGATGTCGCGATACCACGGCGCAATCATCTTGTTCTTGGCCGGCAGGTTCACCCACAATTGAAAGCCGTGCATCAGGCCGTCTTGCTGCTCGGGGATTTCCGAGTGCACCAGGCCGCGCCCGGCGGTCATCCACTGCACGCCGCCCGGCCCCAGCAGGCCTTCCTGGCCGGTGCTGTCGCGGTGGCGCATGCGGCCATCCAGCATATAGGTGACGGTTTCAAAGCCACGGTGCGGGTGGTCGGGGAAGCCGGCGATATAGTCATCCGGATTGTCCGAACGGAATTCGTCCAGCATCAGGAAGGGGTCGAGCCGGCGTTGCAGGTCGTGGGTCAGTACCCGCAGCAGGCGGACACCGGCACCGTCCGAAACCTCCATGCCATTGACCAGGCGTTCTACTTCGCGGCTGATGGTGTGCATGCTCATCTTGCATCTCCTTGTCGGGGCCGGCGTTGCTGGGCCTGGCCGTTGATCATGGACTGCATTATTGCAGTTGATATTTGGATAAAAAAGCGCAAAAATCAGTAGTAATCAATCTGAAAATCAAATATATGAAACAGGCCAGAACCACCTGGGAGCAATGGCAGGTCTTGCAATGCATTGTCAGTGAGGGCGGTTTTGCCCAGGCGGCCAAGGCCATGCACCGCAGCCAGTCATCGGTCAGTTATATGGTGGCGCAATTACAGGAGCAGCTGGGGGTGGCGCTATTGCAGGCACAGGGGCGACGCATGGTGCTGACCGCGGCGGGCGAGGTGCTGTTGCGCGACGCTCAAAACGTGCTGGCGGCATCATTGCGACTGGAAGAGAAGGCGCGCTCCTTGCTGCAAGGCTGGGAAGCCGAAGTACGCCTGGCGGTGGACAGCCTGTTTCCCACGCCGGCGTTATTGCCTGCGCTGGGGCAGTTTGCCAGTCATTGCCCGAGTACCCGCTTGCAAATGCACGAGGTGGTGATGTCCGGCGCCGATGATGCCCTGCATGGTGGACAGGTGGAGCTGGCGGTGGCGGGCCGGGTGCCGCAGGGTTTTCTGGGCGACTGGCTGCTGGATGCCGAGTTTGTCGCCTGCGCCGCGCCACAGCATCCCTTGCATGCACTTGCCCGGCCATTGGGCATGGATGACCTGCAACAGCAGGTGCAAGTGGTGTTGCGCGATTCCGGTCAGCGCCAGCCGCGCGATGAGGGCTGGCTGGGCGCCTGGCAGCGCTGGACGGTATCACAGCCGGAAACGGCCATTGCCGCAGTGGAGCAGGGCTTTGCCTTTGGCTGGCTGGCCTGGCACCGCATTGCCGATAGTGTGGCGGCGGGCCGGCTCAAGCCCTTGCCGCTGGCGCATGGGGCCTTGCGCAAGGCCGGTCTTTACCTGGTACTGGCCGATCCGCCGGCGGCCGGACCGGCCACCCTGCAGCTGGCAGACTGTCTGCGGGCAGAGGCCGCACGCTGGCGCGCGCAGTACCAGGCTTATCCTGCTACACAGGGCGCCAAATAAAACGACCAGCATTGCTGGTCGTCATGGCGGGGAGTGCGCAGCCGGCTCAGTGGCCTTGCTGGCCTTGCAGATAATGTTCCAGCGCATGTCCGGCGGACAGGATGTGGAAGCGGATGAATTCGGCCGCTTCTTCGGCAGCACCCTGCTTGCACAGTTCCAGCAGCCGGGTGTGCTCCTCGTGGGCGCGCTCCATGGTGCGGGTGAACAGGATCTGCATGCGGGTGTAGCGGTCGGTCTTGTTGTGCAGCTGCTCGATCAGCGCCAGGGTATTGGGCCGCTTGGCGGCACGATACAGCGCCAGGTGAAAGCGCGAGTTGAGTTCGCCCCAGTGGCGGACATCGTTTTTTTGCAGGGCCACTTCGAATTCGTGCAGGGTCTGCTCGGCCAGCGTGATGTCGGCCGGGGTCTGACAGGGAATGGACGCCTTGAGCACCGAGCTTTCCAGCATGGCGCGGATTTCCAGCAGTTCCAGCACATCATCCAGCGATAGCTTGGAGACGATGGCGCCCTTGTGGTCGATGATCTGGATCAGCCCTTCGGCCTCCAGCTGGCGCAGTGCTTCGCGCACCGGCACCCGGCTGACGCCGTATTCATTGGATAGCGCTTCCTGGCGCAATTGCTGGCCGTCGACGAATTCTCCCGAGAGAAGGCGCTGGCGAAGCGATTCGGTCACGGCACTGGTCAGCGTCTGGCGCTTGATCGGCTGCAGGGTAGTCATGGTTTTTAGTGTCTGTCAGTCAATCGGATAAATGCAAATGTATTCGATTATACGGGGCTTGTACTGTCAGACAAGAGGACATTGCGTAGGTTTTTGTCGCAAATGTGAAAGATTTTGCTGAAAACAAAAGAAAAACCCGGCCGAAGCCGGGTTTTTCTTATCAGACTGGGGTGGATGATGGGGCTCGAACCCACGACAACAGGAATCACAATCCTGGACTCTACCAACTGAGCTACATCCACCGCTGAAGCGGTGCGACACATCAGCGCGGGGCTGACTGTCTGAATAGGGTGGGGTGGATGATGGGGCTCGAACCCACGACAACAGGAATCACAATCCTGGACTCTACCAACTGAGCTACATCCACCACAGGGTACTGCATTCTACAACAACTTCGGTTACTGGTGCGCCCGACAGGAATCGAACCTGTAACCCCCGGCTTAGAAGGCCGGTGCTCTATCCGGTTGAGCTACGGGCACTCACATATCGGGCTTTGTCTGGTCGGGGCGGCGGGATTCGAACTCGCGACCCCCTGATCCCAAATCAGGTGCGCTACCAGGCTGCGCTACGCCCCGACGACAGAGAACGCAAATATACGGATTGGGCTTTAAGCTGTCAACACTGTGTTGCAATTTTTTTTGCCGTGCTGCGGGCGGTCCTTGGCCGGGTGCGCCAGCCGGCTGTCACGGGCAGGCAAGTAACTACATGATATATAGATGCTTATTTTGTGAATTTTGCTTTACGTGAAATTATTCCTAATGTATTTTTGTGGTTTCGTAAAAATCCAAAAAATGAGAAAATTGCCGCCTCTTTTCAAGTTCCATACGGAATCAGGCATGGCAGCGCAACTCATTGATGGTAAGGCAGTAGCAGAACAACTCATCGCCAAGGTTGGCGAGGGCGTGCAGGCCCGGGTGGCGGCAGGCAAGCGGGCACCGGCCCTGGCGGTGATCCTGGTGGGCAACGATCCTGCTTCCAGCGTTTATGTAGGCAGCAAGAAGCGCTCCTGCGAAAAGGCCGGCATCCGCTCGGTGGCTTATGATCTGCCGGCGGAAACCAGCCAGCAGCAGCTGCTGGACATTATCGATACCCTGAATGCCGACGCCACGGTAGACGGTATCCTGGTGCAGTTGCCGCTGCCCAAGCAGATCGACCCGCAAGCGGTGATCGAGCGCATCGATCCGAAAAAGGATGTCGACGGCTTCCATCCCTATAATATGGGCCGTCTGGCCATCAAGATGCCGCTGCTGCGTCCCTGCACGCCGCGTGGCGTGATGACGCTGCTGGAAGAATATGGCATCGATCCCAAGGGCAAGAAGGCGGTGATCGTGGGTGCATCCAATATCGTCGGTCGCCCGCAGGCGCTGGAAATGCTGCTGGCCCGCGCCACGGTGACGGTATGCCACAGTGCCACGCAGGACCTGGCGCGTGAAGTGGGCGAGGCGGACATCGTGGTGGCTGCCGTGGGCATGCCCGGCTTTATCAAGGGCGAATGGATCAAGCCGGGCGCGGTGGTGATCGATGTGGGCATCAATCGCCTGGATACCGGCAAGCTGGTGGGGGATGTGGAATTCGCCGCAGCCGCCGAACGCGCCAGCTTCATCACCCCGGTGCCGGGTGGTGTGGGTCCGATGACCGTGGCAACGCTGTTGCAGAATACGCTGGATTCGGCCAATCTGAACGCCTGATCCCGTTTACCGGCAAGCAGCGCCACAGGCGGCAGGGGCAGTTTCCCTGCGGCATGTGGCGTTTGTCATTTTGCGGGCAGCGCGGACCAACCGTATTTGCAAGTGGTGGCCAGTTGGCCGCCGTTGATTATGTAAAGAAAAGAGACTGGATAATGAGCAATACCCGACAATCGGCCACGCTGCTGATCAGCGCTCCGGACAAGAAGGGCCTGGTAGCGGCCCTGGCCAATTTCCTGATGACCTATAACGCCAACATCATGCATGCCGACCAGCATCAGGACACCAGCGAAAACCTGTTCCTGATGCGCATCCAGTGGGAGCTGGATGGCTTTACCCTGCCGATGGATGCATTTGCCGCGGCTTTCCAGCCGATTGCCGCCGAGCACAACATGACCTGGAAGGTGTCGCTGTCCAGCCGCAAGCCGCGCATGGCCATTTTCGTGTCCAAGTACGAGCACTGCCTGGTGGATCTCTTGCACCGCTGGCGTATTGGTGAGCTGAACTGCGATATTCCGCTGGTGATCTCCAATCACGAGGATTGCCGCCGTCTGGTGGAATTCAATGGCATCCCCTTCCATGTGGTGCCGGTGACGCGTGACAACAAGGCCGAGGCCGAGGCCGAGCAGTTCCGCCTGCTGGAAGAGGCCGGTGTCGATTTCATCGTGCTGGCGCGTTACATGCAGGTGCTGTCCGGCGAGTTCGTCAAGCGCTACCCGGACCGTGTCATCAATATCCACCACAGCTTCCTGCCGGCATTTGATGGTGCCAAGCCTTACCACCGTGCCTTTGCCCGTGGCGTGAAGCTGATTGGGGCCACCAGTCACTATGTGACAGAGGATCTGGACGAAGGTCCGATCATCGAGCAGGAAGTGACGCGCATTTCGCACCGTGACGATGTGGAAGACCTGATCCAGAAAGGCCGCGACCTGGAAAAAGTGGTGTTGTCGCGCGCCGTGCGCTGGCATGTGGACGACCGCATCCTGTCCTACTCCAACAAAACCGTCGTTTTCGACTGAGCCGGCACCATGCATCGTCTGATTGATGATTTCATCGGCCTGCTGCGCTTCCGGGTCGGTCCGCTGGAGCAATACCAGTATCCACGCTGGTTGGCAGCCCTGCTGCTGACCGTGCTGGGGCTGGTGGCCAGCGGTGGCACCGCGGAGCTGGGCAATGATATTGCCGGGCGCATGGGTTTCATGCTGCTGTTCACCTGGCTGGAAACGCTGCTGTTCACCCAGTTCATGACCATCTGGCTGCGGCTGGCCAAATGGCAGCCCCCGGCTTCGCTGTTCGGGCTGATCGTACTGTGCAACAGCCTGCAGTTTTTCGAGCCGCTGACCAGCTGGCTGCCGGACGATGCTGCGCTGGGGGCTGACCTGGCGCTGTCGCTGCTGACCATCGCCCTGTTGGTGAATGGCCTGGCGGTGGTGTCCGGGGTGGGTCGGGTGCGTGTGCTGTTGGGGGTGATGCTGTTTGCCCCGGTGGCCATGCTGACCCTGGCCATGTGTTTGCAGCTGTCTGCATCGCTGGGCTGGGTCACCATTCCGCAGGACATGCTCAGCTCGGTGAGCGAGGCGACCGCGCCGGCTGCCGATGCCCCGGTCGACGGCGGCAAGAGCGATCTGTAAACCCCCGGCCTGTCCGGTGGGCAGTAACAACAAGGGCAGCTCGCGGGCTGCCCTTGTTGCGTGGCAAGGCTAGATGGGTAAGGGCTGAAGTGCTCTGGACCGCGTGGCGCGGTGGGGTGTCAGGGCTCTTCTTCTGCCGCAGTGGCCAGCAGGGCGTCCAGTGCCTGCTTGAGGGCCTGGGCCTGCAAGGGGCTGTGCAGCTGGCCGTGATACTGGCCATCGACAAACAGCAGCAAGGTGGGCAGGTGGAAGATGTCGAACTGGTGTGCCAGTGCCATGGATTGCTGCACATCGACATAGGCCAGTTGTTGCAGCGCAGGCGGCTGCCACTGGCTCAAGGCTTGCCGCCAGCTGCGACAGGCGGAACAGCCCGGCTGGCCGAACAGCACCAGTGTGTTGCCGGGCAGTGCCGGCAGGCGGTGATGGAAGTCGAATTCGTCCAGCGTCAGCCAGACGGGGGCGCTGGCTGGCATGGTCCGGTTCAGTCTACCTTGGCGATGTAACGCGCCAGCCCCAGGATGGCACGCAGCGCCTGACCCTTGGCGGTTTCCTCGCCGCGCAGCCGTGCATAGCGCCGCAGGATGGCACGGCCCTCGACAAACAGGTCGACATCGGTATCCGGAGAGGAGACCAGGGCAATGCGTTCGATTTCCCCTTGCGGCTTGGGTTGGCCCTGGGCAATGCACAGGTAAACCTTGTGGGCGTTATGCGGGGTGATGTGGTCAAACAGGTAGAGCATGGAATTGATGCGCAGGCCGGTTTCTTCGCGGATTTCGCGAATCAGGGCCTGGGAGCGGAGCTCGCCCCGGCTGGCCTTGCCGCCCGGCAGATTGTAGCGACCGCCGCGTGCTGCCGTGACCAGCACGCCATCCGGCAGCTCGATGATGGCGGTAGCGCGTCTTGCCAGATCAGCCGGCAGCCGTTGATCCGGTTTTTTGTCGTCCAAAGTTCTCATTCGTCTCTATTAACAGATACGGGCCGCAAAATGGCGGCCCTTTTCTGCAATCTATTCTAATTGAAGGAACTGGCAGGAACAAACAGTCAATGCTTCTTTATGTCAGATGGCAGTTAAATAAACGTTAATCATACCAAAGTCGCTTTATTTTTTAATTTAAACTTTCAACAGTTTAAATTAAATAAATTTCATCAGCAGGCCGCCAATGCCCAGCGCCAGGCAGTACAGGCCGAATGGACGCAGTGATTCGATTTCGGTTTTCTTGAAATAGCGCATCAGAAACCAGGTGCTGGCATAGGCGCACAAACCGGCGAGCGCGCCGCAGGCCAGCAGCAGTCCCCAGGGCTGGGCATGGCCGGCATGGGCCAGCTTGGGAATCTCCAGCACGCCGGCCGCCGCGATGATGGGGGTTGCCAGCAAAAAGGAAAAGCGCGCCGCCGAGGCATGATCCAGTCCATGGGCCAGACCGCTGAGCAGGGTGACCCCCGAGCGGGAAATGCCGGGCAGCAGGGCCAGCGCCTGGCCGCTGCCGATCTTGATGGCCCCCAGTATCGTCAGCTGGTCCAGATCCTTGTGCGGCTGGCGTTTGCCCAGCCGCTCGCCCCACAGCAGCAACAGGCCGTTCAATGCCAGGAAAACCAGCACGGCGGTGGCGCTGCTGAACAGTACGCGCAACTGCTTTTCCAGCAGCAGGCCGATCAGGCCGGCCGGGATGGTACCGGCAATCAGCCGCCACATCAGCCTGGCCTCGGCATTGTCCGCCCGGCCGCGTGAACGCAGAAAGCCGCCGATCAGTTGCTGCCAGTCGCGGTGGAAGTACAGCAGCAGGGCAATGGCCGTCCCCAGATGCAGCATCACCATGAAGGGCAGAAAATCCGGATGGCTGCGGTTGAGCGACCAGTGCAGCCAGTCCGGAATCAGGATGCCATGTCCCAGGCTGCTGATGGGGAACAGTTCGCTGATGCCTTGGATGACGGCAAACAGTAGGGCTTCAATCGGATTCATGGTGTGGGCCGGTGACGGGTCAGTAAGGAAAGCAGCGTTTTAGCACGACATGATGGCAATTTGATGACATGTCATCGTTTTCTGCCTATGGCCAGCATTGTGCAATCCAGTCCGGGATGGCAGCGCCGGTCAGCGTCGGCGTGCGGTAGGCGGGTGACAGGCGGGCTGCCAGGGCATACAGATAGTGGCTGGTGGCCGGCTGCCAGCTACCGGAAAAGCCGGGCAGGCCGGCTTCGCGCCGTACATAGTCGAAGCGCACGCGCGAGTTGCCGAATTCCTGATGTTGCAGTGTGCCCTCGGCGTAGGGGCGCAGCCAGTCCAGCGCCTGCTGCAGGCTGCCACCCTGGCGGCCTTTGCGTTCCAGCCACTGTTCGCCGGCCTGGCGGGCGGCAATGGCAGCGCGGACCAGCGGTTCCAGATCGTAGGTGACGTAGTGCAGGGCGTCTCTTTCCTGGAAGTCCCAGGTTTCGCCCTGGGCGCTGATATTGTTGGCGATATGCTGCAGATACAGCTCGCCGGCGGTTTTCAGCATGGCCTCATCCTGCAGGGCCACGGCACTGAGGGTGATCAGCTTGAGGCGATGGCTGTTCCAGTTATTGATGAAAGTGCCACTGAGCGGTGTTTTGGCCTGGCGGATACGCTGGATGTAGCCGCTGGCCATGGTGCGCAGGAAGGCGGCGGTTTGCTGCCGGGTGCTGGCCGGCAGGCTGCCAGCCGTGATGGCGTAGCTGTCGATCAGCGCGTCGAGGTCGGTTTCGTCGATGGGGTTGAAGGAGATCTGGTAGCTGGCCGTCCAGGCATCCAGGTAGCGGGCCAGGGCGGCCAGCAGGCGTGGGTCGGCGCTGGCCTGCCAGGCAAGGGCAAAGTCACGCATGTGCACCCAGTCACGCTTGGCCTTGACGCTCTGGTCGAAGATGCCCTGATGCGGCAGGCTGCCTTCGGTGTGGATGTGGGCCAGTGGTGACGGCGGGATGTCCAGCTGGCGGATGGCGCGCTGTTGCAGCGAAACGGCAGCGGCTAGTCCGGGCTGGGGTGAGCACCAGTTGCCCATGTCGCGGGCCGGGGTGGCGGGGCTCCAGCCCAGGCCCAGCAAAAGCATCAACAGCCACCTGGCTGGCAGGTGCGGCAGCGTGGTCAACATGGCGCAGAGGTCCGGCACGCCAACAAGAGCAGGCTGGTCAGCGCGGTGGGGTAAAGGAAATGAAGCAGTTGATCTGTTGAGTCTACTGCAAATCAAAGCCGTTTGCTGTCTGGCCGTACAGTTGACAATGCTGCAGCGGGCTGCGCCTAGCGTTGCTCGTCTGCCTCGTCCTGCTCCAGCTCGGCTTCCATCTGGGCACGGATGGTGGCAAAGAACTGGTAGATTTCCTGCACGGCCGGCGAAATGGCGGCCAGCCATTGTTCGCGCTGGCTACTGTCGCTGTTGTCGATGTAGGGGCGCATTTCCGGATCGGGGTGGCGTTCGAAAGCCAGTGCCATGATGGCTTCCAGCGCGCCGGCGTGTTCGGCATCGTCAAACAGCAGGTTCCAGTCGTCCTGCTGCAACTGCATGCCTTCGACAAAGCCTTCGGCCCAGTCGTTGCCGTGCACCACGCCTTGTTCATCGGCATCCAGCCAGGGCTGGAAGTCTGCCCCCTGTTGCAGGGTGTGGGCGATGTCCAGCCAGTGGCCCATCAGCAGGCCGACAAATTTTTCCAGATCCTTTTCGCTGCGGAAGGCTTGTTCGTCATCGAAGGCCTCGCCCAGAATCAGCGGCAGGCATTCGGTGGGCTTGATGGCTTCCGGCCCGCACAGCAGGGCGGTGAAGAAGCCATCCAGTTTTTCCAGGTTCATGCACTGCAGGCGCTGGAAGCGTTGCAGGGTAGCGGACAGGCGCTGGTAATCGTTATCGGTCAGCGGTGCGTGTTTCATTCTGCGGGCATCTTTCAGTGGCAATGGCGCATTATCGCCGATCGGCCATGCGGCTGACTAATCTCATTCCTGCGCCAGCTCATTCCTTCCAGCGCATGGGCGGCAGGGCGGCGAAGGCTTCGCGCAAGGCCTGGCCCCAGCCGGTGTGCAGTTGCTGGAAGTAGGGGTCGTGCTCGGTGATGCGCTGGTGGATGCCGGGGCCGAAGTCGTCCTTGTCATACACCAGCATGTCGATGGGCAGGCCGACCGACAGATTGCTCTTCATGGTGGAGTCAAAGCTGATCAAGGCACATTTGGCGGCGTCCTCCACCGGGGTGTGGTAGTTGACCACGCGGTCGATGATGGGCTTGCCGTATTTGGCTTCGCCGATTTGGAAGTAGGGCGTGTCCTGGGTGGCTTCGATGAAGTTGCCCTGCGGGTAGATATTGAACAGCCGTGGCGCTTCGCCGCGGATCTGCCCGCCCAGCAGGAAGGAACAGCCGACTTCGATCTTGGACTGGCTCAGCGCCGGGCCGTCGCGTTCGGCGATTTCGCGCAGGGTGTCGCCCACCAGGCAGGCGGCGTCGTACATGGAGGGGACATTGAGGATGTTGCGCTCGTCCCGCCCGGCGCTGGCGCGCTGGCGCAGCAGGCTGACCACGCTCTGGGTGGTGGCCAGGTTGCCGGCAGACAGCAGCACCAGCAGCCGCTCGTCCGGCTGCTGGAAGAACTGCATTTTACGAAAGGTGGAGACATGGTCCACCCCGGCGTTGGTGCGGGAGTCCGAGGCGAACAGCATGCCGGATGCCAGATTCATGGCGACGCAGTAAGTCATGATGCAGCTACTTGTGTGGTGGAGTTAACAGCAATCTAGCCGGCTTGTTACTGTCCGTCCAGCCAGACGCGCGCCTGCGCCGTCATGCTTTCGGTGCCGCCGCCAAAGCGCACGCCGCGTACCGGGCAGGCATCCAGGTAGTCCATGCCGATGGCCAGCTTGAGGTGATGCTCGTTGGCGGCCACCGCATTGGCCACGTCGAAACTGTGCCAGGCGCCGTCGACCCAGGCTTCGGCCCAGGCATGGCTGGAAACATGGTCGGCGGCATGGGCCGGCGAGTAGACATAGCCACTGACATAGCGCGCCGGGATGCCCAGCTGGCGGGCGCAGCTGAGAAAGACGTGGGTATGGTCCTGGCACACGCCGGCACCTTTGGCAAAGGCATCGGCCGCCGGGGTGTGGCTCTGGGTTTCGCCGGGCAGGAAGGGCATGCGTTCGCGTATGCCCTCGACCAGGCTCTGCAGCTGGCTCAGGCTGGGGGTGGGCTGGCGATAGCCGGCAGCAAACTGGCGCAGTGCTGCGTCCGGGGTGGTCAGCTCGGTCTGACGCAGGAAAAACAGCGGCGGCAGGGTGTCGCACACCGGTGCGGTATCTTCGGT
>NZ_JAELTZ010000060.1:0-17159 GCF_016429115.1 Aquitalea sp. ASV15
CAGGGCTACCAGGTGGGCAGCAGCAGGAGCGCCAGCAAGACCGACACCCCGCTGGCGCAGATTCCGCAAGCCGTATCGGTCGTCACCCGCCAGCAGATCGAAGACCAGAAACCGCGCACCATCAGCGAGGCGCTCAACTACACGCCGGGGGTGTTCAGCGGTGCGGTGGGTTCCACCACCCGCTACGACTACATCGTGCTGCGCGGCTTCAGCGACCACCCCACCGCCAATGAATTCCTCGATGGCCTGCGGCTGTTTGGCGATCCGGACGGCTACAACACCCTGCAGATCGACCCCTATGTGGTGGAAAGGCTGGATGTGGTGCGCGGACCGGCCTCGGCCAGCTATGGCCAGGCCTCGCCCGGCGGCGTGGTGGCCATCACCAGCAAGCGCCCCTTGCAAGAGGACTACCACGAGCTGTCACTGACGGTGGGCAACCGCCAGCAACGCTCACTGGGGCTGGATTTCGGCGGTGCCGTGGCCGGCCGCGACGACCTGTCCTACCGCCTGGTGGCCAAGGGCAGCGCCGCCGACCAGCAACAAAACGGCGCCAGTACCGAGCGCTATGTGCTGGCCCCCTCGCTCAACTGGAAAATCAGCGACAGCACCAACCTGCTGCTGCAAGCCTATTTGCAGAAAGACCCCAGCACCGGCTACCACGGCACCCTGCCCTACTACGGCACCGTGGTCCCGCATAATGGCAAGACCATCTCCCCCACCTTCAACGAAGGCTCCAGTGGCGACGGCATGAACCGCGAGCAGCAATACTATGGCTATCAGCTGGAACACCGCTTCAATGACGCGCTGACCTTCCGCCAGCAATACCGCCTGCAACTGAGCAAGACCGACCTGAGCCAGTATTCCGATGTCGGCTGGGTATCCGACAGCTCCGACCTGCTCAACCGCACTTATGCCCGCTCCAGCGAGCGCTCCACCGCCCACATCATCGACAACAGCCTGGAAGCCCGCTTCAATGCACTGGGGATGAAGCACACCCTGCTGGCCGGGCTGGACTACCAGACCAGCCGCAACAAGGGCGACAACTCCTATACCTACACCGGCACCACCATCAATCCCTTCAACACCGTGTACGACGACAGCAGCCACCCGCTGTCCTTCAAATACTTCGACCGCAAGCGCGACCAGACCGGCGTCTACCTGCAGGACCAGATGGCACTGGGCAACTGGAAACTGACCGCCGGCCTGCGCCACGACCAGGCCAAGGTATCGGAAACCAATACCGGCACCGGCAGCCGCACCAGCTGGGAAGGTGGCAAGACCACCGGCCGGCTGGGTCTGGTGTACGAGGCAGAAAACGGCCTGGCCCCCTACCTGAGCTATAGCGAGGGCTTCGACCCCAGCCAGGCTTATGCCACCGACAGCCATGGCAATGTGCTCAAGCCGATGCAGAGCAAGCAGAGCGAAGCCGGCCTGCGCTACCAGCCCACCAGCGACATCCAGCTGTCCGCCGCGGTGTATGAGCTGCAGCAAAGCAATGTCGCCCAGTACAACGCCATCAGCTTCAGCTACGACCCCATCGGCAAGGTGCGCTCGCGCGGTGTGGAACTGGAAGCCAATGCCAGGCTGAGCAAGCAGCTGTCGCTGCTGGCTGGCTACACCTATACCGACATGCAGGTCACCGAAGGCAGCAACCAGGGCAAGACGCCCTATCTGGCCCCGGCCCACAAGGCCACCGCCTGGCTGGATTACGCCTTTGCCGATGGCGTCAACCTGGGCGGCGGGGTACGCCATACCGGCTGGATGTGGGCCGACAGCGCCAATACCCTGACCATTCCGGGTGTCACCCTGTACGACCTGCGCCTGCGCCTGCAACTGGGGCAGTTCAGCCCGTCGCTCAAGGGCAGCACGCTGCAGATCAACGCCAACAACCTCAGCAACAAGACTTACGTTGCCTCGTGCTACAGCAGCTATGCCTGCTACTACGGCGAGAAGCGCAATATCAGCGCCACCCTCAGCTACAAGTGGTAAACCAGCCCGGCAAAGAAAACGCCTGACATGGTCAGGCGTTTTTTACTGAGCGCAGGACCAGCAGCGCGCCCTTTACTCCCGCGCCAGCTGCGCCATGGAAAACCCGGCCACCCAGGGCAGGAAGCTGGCCGCCGGCATCGGCCGGGCAATGTAGTAGCCCTGGGCCACATCGCAGCCCAGCGCGCGCAGCTGCTCCCAGTCGGCACGGCTTTCCACCCCTTCGGCCACGGTCTTGCGGCCCAGATCGTGCACCAGGTCGATGGTGGAACGCACGATGGCGGCCGAATCCTTGCTGCCGGACAGATTGCAGACAAAGGACTGGTCGATCTTGATGTACTCCACCGGCAGCCGCTGCAGATAGCTGAGCGAGGAATAGCCGGTGCCAAAGTCGTCGATATACAGCGGGATGCCGTCGTCACGCCATTGCTGCAACACATGCAGGCAACTGCTGGCATCCTCCATCAGTGTGCTTTCGGTGATTTCCAGCTCCAGCAGCCCGGTTTGCAGCTGGCGTTGCTGCTGCCAGCGGCGAATCTTGTCCCCCAGCGCCTCGTCCCGCAGATTATGTGCCGACAGATTGACCGCGACCGGCAGGGCGCAGCCCTGTTGCTGCCACTCCTGCAACAGGTCCAGCACGCTGTTGATCATCCACTCGGTCAGCGGCTTGATCAGCCCGGTGCGCTCGGCCAAACCAATAAACAGCGCGGGCGACAGCAGCCCCTGCGCGCCGTGCTGCCAGCGCACCAGCGCTTCCGCACCGCACACCCGGCCACTGGCCATTTCCACCTTGGGTTGCAGATAAACCCGCAGCTCGCCCCCCTCGATGGCCTGCCGCAACTCGCCGGCCATGTTCAGATGCGGCGACTGGTCGCAATACTCCTGCGGATTGAACAGCCAGTGGCTGACCCCCTTGTCGCGCGCGGCATGCACGGCAATATCGGTCTGACGCAACAGCTCGTGTACCGAGCCGGCATAGTCGGGAAAGTGCGAAATACCGGTTTTTGCGCTGACATCCAGCCGGATGTCCGCCACCAGGAAAGGCTGGGCCAGACACTGCTCCAGCCGCTGGGCCACGGTCTGGGCGGCGGCCACATCATGTGCGGGCAACAGCACGGCGAATTCATCGCCGCGCAGCCGGGCCACCAGTGCCGAGACCGGGGCGCACTCGGTCAGCCGCCGGCCGAATTCGCGCAGGATGTGGTCACCATGGCTGAAGCCCAGTGCATCGTTGATTTCACTGAGCCTTTCGATATTCAGCTGCAACAGCGCCAGTGGCGTTGGCGGCCCGTTCGCCATCACGGCCGCCAGGGTTTCCACCAGCTGGGTTTCGTTGGCCAGGCCGGTGAGCGCGTCATGGTGGGTCAGATAGTGCATGGCGGCCTGTGCCCGCTTTTGCTCGGCCCGCCCGCGCAACATGCCGATGCCGAAGGCCAGATCGTCGGCAAACTCGCTGAGCAAGGCGATTTCGTCACTGTCGAAACAGGCGGTGCCGCCGGTGTGGACAAGCAAAGCGCCGATGATGCGGCCATCCACCCACAAGGGGCAGGACAGGCCCTGCACTGCCTCCTTGCTGGCCATGTCGGTGCCCAGCGGCACTTGCAGCAAGCTGGGCCGTTCGCTGAAAGTGATGGCTGCCAGCATGCTGTCGGCCATGCCAGCCAGCCGTTCCAGCCCGCCGGGAAAACCATGCTGCGCCGCCGGAAACAGGCGCTCGCCCTCGGCGGCATGCAGCCAGACCGCGGCGCTGGCATAGCCGGCCACGCTGACGATAAGCCGGCACATGTCCTGCAACAGGCCGGGCTCATCGCTGGCACGCAACATGGCGTGATTGCCGGCACTGAGGGTGCGCAATGCGCGGCTGACGCCCTCCAGCTCGGCCACCCGCCCGGCCAGTTCCAGATTGAGCGCCTGTATCCTTTCTTCGTCGCGCTTGCGCCCGGTAATGTCGTTGCCCAGCACGTAATAGCCCTCCACCGCGCCGCTGCTGTCGCGCTTGGGTACATAACGGATGGCATGCCAGACACCGGCAAAGGGCTGCCAGTCGTATTCCTGCAGCTCGCCCTGCAAGGCTTTTTCTATCATCGGCTGCACCCGCTGATAGCGTTCCGGGCCAAGGATGTCGCTCACCAGGCATGCGGTGATGTCGTCATGCTCGGGAGCAAAGCGCTGGCGGTATTGATCGTTGACATAGACATAGCGCTGCTCGCGGCTGACAAAGGCGATATAGGCCGGCAAGGCGGTGATGATGCTGTGCAGATGCGCCATGCTGTCCGCCCATTGCCGGGTTTTCTCGTCCACCCGCCTCTCCAGCTGCACATTCTGTTGCTGCATGGCGCGCTCGACACTGCGTTCGAGGCTGACATCGCGAAACACCAGCACCACGCCGCGGATCTGTCCGCGGTCATCGGTAATGGGGGCGGCACTGTCGGCAATCGGCCATTCCCGGCCGTCGCGGGCGATCAGACAAGTGTGATTGGCCAGCCCCTGCACCTTGCCGGTGGCCAGCACGCGCTCCACCGGCACCAGTGCCGGTTCGCGGCTGAGCTCGTGGATGATGTGAAACACCGTGGCCACCGGCTGGCCGACCGCTTCGGCCAGCGTCCAGCCGGTCAGTTGCTCGGCCACCGGGTTCATGCGCGTGATGCGGCCGGCCGCATCGGTGGCCAGCACGGCATCGCCAATCGAATGCAGGGTGATGGAGAGGTTTTCCTGGCTGTCGGCCAGCTGCTGCCGGCTGGCTTCCAGCGCACGCAGCTGGCTGCGGATCAGGCGGTATGTGGCGGCCAGCAAGAGCAGCAACAAGATGGCGGTGATACTGCCCAGCTGTAGCAAACGCTGCCTGGTGGCCAGATAGTCCGCCTGATGCAAGTCCAGGCTGCCGCGCTCCAGGGCATCCATTTCATCCAGCAGGCGATAGACCGCCACCCTGGTTTGCAACAAGGGCGACTGAGTGGCGAAGCGGGTGGCCGCGGCGGCCCCCTGGGTCTTGCGTACCAGCTCCACCTGGCGGGCGATCTGCAGCCGCTGGTCGAGTACCCGGCGCAGGCTGCTCCAGTGCTGTTGCAGTTCCCGGCTGTCTGCGGTCAGCCGGCGAATCTGCGCCAACAGCAGTTCGCGGCTGGCAATGCCCTGATCCCGTTCCTGCAGCTGGGCCGGGTCGCCGCTCAGGCGGAAATTCTGGCTGCTCAATTCGATTTGCAGGGTATCGCCGCGTATCCGTGCCAGGCCATTGAGCACCTCATGCGAATGGGCCACGCTTTCGCCGGCACGACTTGCCTCATCCGCCACCGACCAGGTCATGGCTGTCAGCACCACCACGGCCAGCGCGGCGCTGACAAAAGCGGTAATGACTTGTGAATCAAAGCTGAAGCGCATGGCGGCATCATCCCTGTCGGTGCTGGCTGGTTGCATGCCATTTTGCACAAAGCAACTGGCAATGATGGCAGGTTCCAACCATGACTTTAGCATTAGCCACGCCTGTCCGCCGCCTGATCCGCCACAAAATCACCGTTCCGGCCCGCACATGGCACTAAAGTCGAATGGGACAGCCGCGCCGCAGACCTTAGGCTGTTGCCATGACGCCTGGTCATGCAGCTAGCAGCACAACAGCCTGTCGTCCCGGCCGGTCCTCCAGGCAGACCGGTCACCCACATAAGGAGATAACACCATGACCACAACGACTTTCTTCATTCCGCCAGTCAATGTAATGGGCGCCGGTTGCCTCAAGGAGGCGGTGAATGCCATCCAGGCCTATGGTTTCAGGCATGCGCTGATCGTCACCGACAAGGTGCTGGCCGATATCGGCGTGGCCGCCAATGTGCAGGCCCTGCTGGCCGAGCGCGACATCCAGGCCAGCATTTTCGCCGGTGCCCAGCCCAACCCCACCATCGGCAATGTCGAAGCCGGCTTGCAGGTGCTGCGGGAAAAACAGTGTGATTTCGTGGTGTCGCTGGGTGGCGGCTCGCCGCATGACTGCGCCAAGGGCATTGCCCTGGTGGCCACCAATGGCGGCAAGATTGCCGATTACGAAGGGGTGGACCGCTCGAAGAAACCGCAGCTGCCACTGGTAGCCATCAATACCACGGCCGGCACGGCCAGCGAGATGACCCGCTTTTGCATCATCACCGATGAAGCACGCCATATCAAAATGGCCATCGTCGACCGCAATGTCACCCCCATCCTGTCGGTCAACGACCCCGACCTGATGCTGGCCAAGCCCAAGAGCCTGACCGCGGCCACCGGCATGGATGCGCTGACCCACGCCATCGAAGCCTATGTATCCACCGCCGCCACGCCGATTACCGATGCCTGCGCCCTCAAGGCGGTGGAGCTGATCTCCCGCCATCTGCGCACGGCGGTGGAAAACGGCAAGAATCTGGAAGCACGCGAACAGATGGCCTATGCCGAATTCCTGGCCGGCATGGCCTTCAACAATGCCTCACTCGGCTATGTACATGCCATGGCCCACCAGCTGGGCGGGGTTTACGACCTGCCGCACGGGGTATGCAATGCCTTGCTGCTGCCGCATGTGGAAGCCTTCAATGCCCAGACATCTGCGGCACGGCTGGCGGATGTGGCGGTGGCGATGGGCGTCGACACCCAGGGGCTGACCGCCGAGGCCGGTGCCAAGGCCTGCCTGGTCGCCATCCGCAAGCTGGCGGCCGATATCGGCATCCCGGCCAGCCTGGCCGAGCTGGGCGTCAAGCATGAGGACATCCCCCTGCTGGCCAGCAATGCACTGAAAGACGCCTGCGGCCTGACCAACCCGCGCCAGGCCACGCAGCAGGAAATCGAGCAGATCTTCGCCGGCGCCATGTAAGCAGCCAGGGGCCGGTGCCACACCGGCCTGCCCTGATGCCGCGGACAGACCTTCTGCTGCGGCCTGCCCTGCCCCGGGGAAGGCCGCGCTATCTGGCCTGCGGCTGGGTGACGAAGACGATGCGATTCACCCCGGCCTGCTGTGCCAGCGCCATGACGGCCGCCACCGCCTGGTATGGCGTGGCCTGGTCGGCTTGCAATTGCAGTTCCGGATTGCTGGCGCGCACGCTGTGCAGCCGGCTGTCCAGTTGCTGCTGGCTGATGGCCTGCCCGTCCAGCTGCAGGCTGCCGTCGCGCTGCAAGGCCAGGTGCAGCACCGTATCCTGCTGTGGCGCGCGGGTGGCTGCCGTTCTGGGCAGATCGATACCGATGGCCTGATGAAACAGCGGCGCGGTAATCAGGAACACCACCAGCAACACCAGCATCACATCCACCAGCGGCGTGGTATTGATCTCGGCCATGGGCTGGCCATGCTGGCCGGAAGCAGAAAAACCGTGAAATGCCATGTTTACACCCCGCGACCGGCGGTTTGCGGCTGTCCCTCGCCACGCGGCGCCGCCTGCGCCAGCGGCATGCGCACGCCGGCCACCAGATAGGCATGCAGGCCATGGGCAAAGCTTTCCAGCTGGGCCAGCAACAGCCGGTTGCCGCGGGTGCTGGCGTTATAGCCGAGCACGGCGGGAATGGCGACGAACAGGCCGATTGCCGTCATGATCAGCGCCTCGCCCACCGGGCCGGCCACCTGATCCAGCGTCATCTGCGTGCGGCCGGACAGGCTGATCAGCGCGTGGTAAATCCCCCATACTGTGCCGAACAGGCCGACAAAGGGCGCGGTGGCCCCCACCGAAGCCAGCACGGTCAGCCCCTGTTCCAGCCTGGCCTGCAACTGCTGCAGCGCCTGCTGCAGGATGCGCCCCAGGTAATCAGCCGCATCCAGCTCGCCACCCAGTCCCACGCCGGATTTGCTGGCATAAGCCTGTGCCGCCTGCTCGGCCTGGATGGCCAGTCCGCTCAGCATGCGGCTGCCATCCTGCTGCGTCAGCACGGCCATGGCCGCCGCCTTGCCCGATGCCTGCCAGAAAGCCGGCAGCGCCTGGCGCAGCGCCCGCCGCAGCCGGCGCTGCTCGATCAGCTTGAGCAGCAGCAGGCTCCAGCTGCATACCGACATCAGCAGCAAAATGATGGTCAGTGCATGCGATACCGTATCGCCCTGCTGCCAGAAATGGGCAAAACCCAGTTGCTTGTCCATGGTGTTTCCTTGCAAAGAATCAGCTGCGGCCACCGCCATCAATGGCCCAGGCGAAAAGTAATCGGAACGATGACACTGGAGGCAATCGCGCTGCCGCCACGCCGCGCCGGGATAAAGCGCCAGCCGGCCACCACCTCGCGGGCGGCCTCATCCAGCCGGGAGAAACCGCTGCCGTGATACACCTCCACCGCCTCGGCCAGGCCGGCCGCCGAAACCCGCACCCGCAACAGGACCCGCCCCTCTTCGCCATTGCGACGTGAGGCCGGCGGATAGCCCGGTGCCGGATTGTGCAGATAATCGGCAGCAAAACCCGGTTCGCTGCTGGTGGGCTGGGGCGGCTGGGCCGGCTCGGCGCTCACCGGCTGCACCCTGGTGTCGGCACTGCTGGCCGGGGCTTGCGCCGGGGGCGTGGTGGTGGTAGCGCCGGCAGCGGCTGCCAGCACGGCAGGTGCGCGTGCTGGCCGCGCCGCCGCATGCCGCGACAGCGCCGGCAAGGGACGTGGCGGCTGGCGGGTGGGTGACACCGGCCGTGCTTGCGCCGGGGCCTCCGGGGCCACTGTCGGCAGCAGCTGTACCGCAATACTGGTGGGCAGGGGCGTGGCAGCCGGCTGCAGGGTTTGCCTGGCCAGCCAGCCGCCCAGCACGCCATGCAGCAGCAGCACCACCAGCCAGACACCGACGCGGGAGCGGTCCGCTCCGGCCATCCCTTCCATGTGCACCCCGTCCACCTGCTCTCCCCCATGCCGTGGCTGCACGGCATGGCAGCCCATCGCAGAAACTGTGCAAAGCCTCGTCACAGATTCTCAGGGCGCTACCTTAGCAGGAGTGCTGCCGCCTGCCGTGCGACCAATTGTCGCAGCCGGCAAAGTTCCCCCCTGCGACAAAATGCCACATTCCCAGCCAGCCACCGCAGCGGGCATGATCCACGCCGCCGGGAGCCATTGACCAAACCATCGTAGTGCTTGTACTGGCGGCGTCGGCATCAGCAGACAGCGGGGTTTTGTCAGTGGCTCTTAAATAACTTCTGAACTCTCAATCAATAACAAGCGGGAAAACGTGATGATGTGCAATGGAGAATTTCAATACCGCCACATGGTGCTGGCCGTGGCCATCG
This sequence comes from Aquitalea sp. ASV15, assembly GCF_016429115.1. Classification (NCBI taxonomy): domain Bacteria; kingdom Pseudomonadati; phylum Pseudomonadota; class Betaproteobacteria; order Neisseriales; family Chromobacteriaceae; genus Aquitalea; species Aquitalea sp. ASV15. The sequence continues at coordinate 9,171 of NZ_JAELTZ010000060.1, forward strand.
CCATGTGCCAGGTCGGCCATGCCCAGGCTGCAGACACGGACAAGCAGCTGGCCGAGGTGACGGTGCAATCGCAAGCGGCCAGCAGCGGCCTGCCGGACAATCTGCCGGCCAGCAGCAGTGGCATGAGCGCGGACAAGATCGCCCAGACCGTCAATGTCACCAGCACCGAAGACACGGTGAAGTACCTGCCCAATGTGCAGGTGCGCAAACGCTATATCGGCGACCAGAACAGCATCATCGCCACCCGCACCTCCGGCCAGACCAGCAGCGCCCGCGCCCTGCTCTACGCCGACGACATCCTGCTGTCCAACCTGCTGGGCAACAACTACGCCTACCCGCCGCGCTGGAATCTGGTCAGTCCCGACGAAATCGGCCATGTTGACGTGTTTTACGGCCCGTTCTCCGCCGAATACCCGGGCAATTCCATCGGCTCGGTCATCGTGCTGAGCACCCGCATGCCGGAAAAATTCGAAGCGCATGCCAGCAGCACCTTGTTTGACGAAAGCTTCAGCCAGTACAAGACCAGCCAGCATTTCACCGGCAGCAAGAACGCCGTGATGCTGGGCGACCGCCAGGACAAGCTGGCGTGGATCGTCGAAGCCGGCCACCTGGATAGCCTGGGCCACCCGGCCACCTTTGCCGCCAACCCCAACAAGTACAGCGGCGCCAGCGCAGCCACCGCCACCAGCGGTGCGGTGAGCGATACCGACACCACCGGCAACAAGCGGCTGATCATCGGTGCCACCGGCGCCGAGCACTCGATCCAGGACAACGCCAACCTCAAGCTGTCCTACGACCTGAGCCCCACCCTGAAGCTGAACTACACCCTGGGCTACTGGCAGAACAACTCCACCGTGGGCGTGGACAGCTATCTGCGCGATGCCAACGGCAATCCGGTCTACACCGGCATCGTCAACATCAATGGCCAGAAATACAATCTGGCCAATGCCTTCCAGCCCAGCAAGAAACAACAGGAACACTTTCTGCATGCCCTGTCCTTCAAGACCAGCACCGAAGGCAGCTGGGACTGGCAAGGCACGGTCAGCATTTATGACTTCAGCAAGGATACCCAGCGCAGCGCCACGGCCGGCCTGACCGGTGCCGGCACCATCACCAGGCTGGATGGCACCGGCTGGCAAACCGTCGACCTGAAAGGCGACTGGCGTCCCGGTGGCAGCCTGGCCAGCGAACACCAGCTGCGCTTTGGCTATCACTACGATCATTACGTGCTGAACAGCCGCAGCTATGCCACCAGCGACTGGCAAACCGGCAGCCAGGGCAACCTGACCGCCGCCTTTGCCGGCAATACCCAGCTTAATGCCGTGTTTGCCCAGGACACCTGGCGGCTGCGCCCCGGCACCCAGCTGATCATCGGCGGCCGCTACGAATGGTGGGATGCCTACGGCGGCGCCACCACCACCGGCAGCTATACCTCTTACGATCAGAACCGCAGCCAGCAATTCTTCTCGCCCAAGGCGGCGATGCTGTTCGACCTGAACGAACAATGGACGCTGCGCACCTCCTATGGCCGTGCCTATCGCACCCCCACCGTGGCCGAGCTGTTCCAGGGCACGGCGGCCAGCAGCAACACCATCGTCAACAACAATCCCAATCTGAAAGCCGAACGCGCCGACACCGGGGAAATCACCGCCACACGCCAGCTGAATGGCGGCACGCTGCGCCTGACCGCCTTCCGCGAAGAGCTGGCCGATGCCCTGCTGTCGCAGACCAACACCACGGTCACCCCCAACGTCACCAATATCCAGAACATCGACCGCGTGCGCACCAATGGCCTGGAACTGGCCTGGGAGCAAAGCGATGTCGGCCTGCGCGGGCTGGATGTCAGCGCCAGCCTGACCTATGCCAAGTCTGAAATCATTGCCAACGGCAACAATCCGGCCTCGGTAGGCAACCCCTTCCCCGGCATCCCGGAATGGCGCGCCACGGCCGTGGTGAGCTATCGCCAGAACGACAAGCTGTCCTATTCGCTGGCCGCACGCTACAGCAGCTTCCAGACCTCGGACGTCAACAACACCGTGGTCAATACCGACGTCTACGGGGCCAACAGCGCCTACTTCATCATGGACACGCGCATCAGCTACAAGCTGGATCGCCAGTTCACCGTGGCACTGGGCGTGGACAACCTCAACAACTACAAGAGCTACGCCTATCACCCGATGCCGCAGCGCACCACCTATGCCCAGCTGAAGTTCGACTACTGAGGCCGTGGCGGCCACCCTGCCGCCCTTCCTTGTTCGCCGTACACGGCGCGGCATCCGGCATGCCGCGCCATTTTCATTGGAACATCCGCATGAAACGTCTGCTGTTTCTTGGCCACCGCTGGCTGGGCATCCTGCTGTGCCTGCTGCTGGTGCTCTGGTCTTTTTCCGGGCTGCTGATGATTTACGCCGGCCCATCCAGCATCAGCGAATCCACCCGGCTGGCGCATGCCCCGGCCCTGACACCTGCCGCCAACTGGCTGAGCGCCGGCGCAGCCTGGCGGCTGGGCATGCCGAGCGCCGACAGCCCGCCCAGCTCGGCGCGACTGCTGGTGCAGGCCGGAGAGCCGGTCTGGCTGATGCAGGATGGCAGCGGCCAACGCTATCGCCTGTCGGCACGCGATGGCCAGCGCCATGACATCAGCGCCGCCCAGGCCATCGCCATTGCCCGCGAATGGGCACCCGGCAGCCAGCCGCAGATCCGGCAGGCCCCGTTTGCACGCGATGCCGGCACGGCGATGATGAACTACGACCCCTATCGCCCGTTTTACCGCGTCAATCTTGACGACGCCGCACAGCATGAACTCACCATCTCCCAGCGCACCGGCGAGGTGATCAAGGCCAGCAGCCGGCTGGACCGCCTGCTGTTCTGGGGCGGCAGCTACCTGCACTTCCTGCGGCCACTGGATGCCATCGGCCTGGCCGATGCCAGAAAATCCATCCAGACCTGGGGCGCGCTGGCCAGCCTGCTGGCCGTGCTGAGCGGCCTGTACCTGGGACTGTGCCGCTGGCGGCCAGGCTGGCTGGGCCAGCGCCGCTATCCCAATGGCAGCAGCAATCCCTATCGTGCGCTCTGGCAACGCTGGCATCTGTGGCTGGGGCTGTGCGGCGGCCTGCTGGCGCTAAGCTGGACACTGAGCGGCTTTCTTTCCAACAACCCATGGCAGCTGTTTTCCGGCCACCAGGGACAGGGCCGGTCGCATCATCACGCCACCGCGGCCGCCCTGCCGGCCACGGCGCTGGACTTTCCCATGGCGCAGGTCGTCGCCCAGCTGGCCGGCCAGCACATGGTGGAACTGAACTGGTATCACGCCGGCCCGCTGGCCATGCTGCAGGCGCGCGACGCGCAGCTGCGCAGCCGCATCATCACCACCCATGGCTTTGAGCTGGCGGCAGGCCAGCGCGAATTTCCCGCTGCCGCACTGCTGGCCAGCGCCCAGGCCATGACCGGCCACGCCGCCATACGCCAGGCCGAGCGCCTGCTTGCCGCGGATGATTACTACTACCCCGACCGCCATCAGGACAGCTCGCGCCGGCCACTGCCAGTCTGGCGCATCCAGCTGGCGGATCAGCCAGCCAGCTGGCTTTACCTGAATCCGCAAACCGGGGAGAAGCTGTTGCAGCTGGATCGCAGCCAGCGTACCTTCCGCTGGCTGTTCAGCGGCCTGCATAACTGGGACCAGGCCATCATGCGGCCACGGCCGTGGTGGGATGGCTGGATGCTCACCAGCAGCCTGGCGGTACTGGCGCTGTCCATCAGCGCGCTGGTACTGGCCGGCAAACGGCTGCGGCTGAAGGCAGGCGCAGCAAGACGGCGCCGTGCGGCGACGGCTGGGCAGAGCGCAACACCGGCGGTGCCGGTCAGCGCCAGCGACAGCCATTAGCGCTGAGCATAAAGACACAGGGCGGCCTGCAAGCAGGCCGCCCTGTGGGTATAAGCCGGCAGCACAATGCTGCTCAGTGGCTGCTCAGTGCTGGCCGGAACCGGCCATGCCGTCGAAAGTCATGGCCAGCATGTGCGCCACGATCTGCTCGGTACTGTAGCGTCCGTATAGCTGCATGTAATCGACCGCCGGGTCACAGGTGCGCGAGTAATAGGCATACAGCAGCACGTCGGTGGGCAGATCCGCCCGCAGCTCCCCGGCCTGTTTGGCCGCATCGACAATGCCGGCCAGCAGCTTGTGCAATTTGTACACGCGGCTGACATAGCGCAGGCTTTTGGTCAGCATTTCCCTCACCTGCGGGCTGGACGACGGCAGGAAAGGCAGCCCCCCCTCCAGCCTCACCCGCAAGGCCCACTCCAGCAATCCCGCCAGTCTTGCCCTGGCGCTCAGCGCGCCATCCTGTGCCTCGAGAAAAGCCAGCGCACCATCCAGCAGCCGGATCATCACCTCGGTGGCCAGCTCTTCCTTGGATTTGAAATGCTTGTACAGGCTGGGCTTGGAGATGCCCGCCTCACCGGCGACATCGTCCATGGTCATCAGGTCGAAACCCTTGCTGGCCAGCAACTTGGTCGTTGCATCCAGCACTGCCTGTTCGCGCAGCTTGAAGGCTTGATCCTTGAAGCTGAGCTTGCTGAAAATACTCATGAGTACAACCTTTTACTAATTGGTAGCTTTTTTTCCAAAGCAGTTATATCCTGAATATAAGCACTACGGCACGGTGTGCCAAGCTGTTTTCTTCATTCCGAACCGTCAATCCGAACCGTCAACGGGAGATCAGGTGAACCAAGCCAGCCCCAAGCGCCAGCGCATCGCCATCATCGGTGCCGGCATTTCCGGCCTTGCCAGCGCATGGCTGACCGCAGGCCACCATGATGTGACGCTGTTCGAGGCAGGGGATTATGCCGGCGGTCACACCAATACCGTGGACGTCGAACTGGAAGGCCAGCGCTGCGCGGTGGATACCGGTTTTCTGGTGTTCAACGAGGCCACCTATCCCAATCTGATCGCGCTGTTTCAGCAGCTTGAGCTGCCCTGCAGCGGCAGCGACATGTCGTTCAGCGTCTCGGTAGACCAGGGGCGGGATGAGTGGGCCGGCAGCAGCCTGTCCAGCGTATTTGCCCAGCGCAGCAAGCTGCTGTCCCCGTCGTTTTACGGCATGCTGGGCGATATCCTGCGCTTTAATGCGGCAGCCACTGCCAATCTGCAGCTGGCCGCCGGGCAGGGGCTGACACTGGGCGAATTGCTGGAACAGGGCAGCTACGGCAAGCGTTTTCGCGATCACTACCTGGTGCCGATGGCTGCGGCCATCTGGTCCAGCCCGGCCAGCCAGATCCTGGCCTTCCCGGCCGAAACCTTTCTGCGCTTTTGCATGAATCACGGCTTGCTGCAGATCCGCCACCGGCCGCGCTGGTTTACCGTGCCGGGGGGCGCACGCCAGTATGTACAGAAAATGCTGGCCAGCCTGGACGATGTGCGCCTGTCCAGCCCGGTAAGCCAGGTTGAGCGCCATGAGCACGGTGTCACGGTCAGCAGCCGCCACGGCGCGGAGCACTTCGACAGCGTGATTTTCGCCACCCATGCACCGCAAACCCTGCGCCTGCTGGCGGATGCCAGCGCCGAAGAACGCGCCGTGCTGGGCGCGGTGCAGTACCAGAGCAATATCGCCGTGCTGCATACCGATACCAGCCTGCTGCCGCGCCGACGCCAGGTGTGGTCGGCCTGGAACTTCCTGTCCGATGGCAACGGCAGCGGCCAGCGCGCCGTCTGCGTCAGTTACCTGCTGAACAAATTGCAGCCGCTGCCCATCAGCACGCCGCTGATGGTGACGCTCAATCCGCTGCAGCAGCCGGAAGCCTCACAGGAACTGGCACGCTTCCTGTACGAGCACCCGCTGCTGGATGCGGCAGCCATCGAGGCGCAGCGCCGGCTGCCGGCCATCCAGGGCCGGCGCCATTGCTGGTTTGCCGGTGCCTGGACCGGTTACGGCTTTCATGAAGACGGGCTGAAATCCGCGCTGCGCGTGGCTGCCGATTTCGCCCCGCTACCGCACTGGGCCAGGCTGTGAACGGGCCGGCTGCCTACCTGCTGACCGGCAGCGTCATCCACCAGCGGCTGCGCCCGGTCCACCATCGCTTCCGCTATCGGGTGTTTGCGCTGCGCTTCAGGCTGTCCGCACTGGAGTCCATCGGCAAGGGCTGGCTGGGAATGTGGCTGGGCGTGGATCGCTGGCGTCCGCTAACGCTCAAGCGCCGTGATCATGGTGCCTGCGATGGCAGCCCGCTATTGCCATGGATACGCCAGCACCTGGCCGCAGCCGGCCTGCCCTGCGATGGCGAGGTATGGCTGCAATGCTTTCCGCGCCTGTTCGGCTACGCCTTCAACCCGGTCAGCTTCTGGTATTGCCACAATGCCGCCGGCGAGCTGATCGCCCTGCTGGCCGAGGTGAACAATACCTTTGGCGAGCGCCATGGCTATCTGCTGGCCAATCCGGATGGCAGCCCCATCCGCAATGGCAGCACCCTGCGCTGCCGCAAACAGCTGCATGTGTCGCCGTTCTGCCAGGTGGCCGGACACTACCGTTTCCGGCTGGCCGAATGCGCCGGGCGCATGCTGATGCGCATCGACTACCACGATGATGTCGGCGAACTGATCAATACCAGCATTTCCGGCCAGCTGCAGCCGCTGACGGCGCCGGCCCTGGCCAGGGCCGTGCTGCGCCAGCCACTGCTGACCCTGGGCGTCATCTGGCGCATTCACTGGCAGGCATGGCAGCTGTGGCGGAAAAAACTGCCCGTCTATCGCAAACCGCTCGCCCCTTCTCACTCGCTCAGCCATGGACAGGAGCCGCAAGCATGAACCTCAGCCACACCCTGGACAAACTGCCGCCCGCACTGCCGCCCAGCGCCCGCCTGCTGCTGTCGCGACTGCAACAGTTGCAGAGCGGGGGCTTGCGCTTGCTGACACCGGCCGGCCATGCGCTGTGGTTCGGCCAGCCGCAGCACAGCGAACATGCCGAACTGCATATCCACGACTGGGCCGGCTGCCGCAAGCTGCTGACGGCCGGCGACATCGGCTTTGCCGAAGCCTATCGCGACGGGCTGCTGGACAGCCCGGAGCTGACCGCCCTGCTGCGACTGGCCCTGCGCAACGAACACGCCGTGCCGCCGGCGCTGTCCGGCAGCCTGCCGGCGCGATGGTGGTATCGGCTGAAGCACCTGCTGCGGCGCAATAGCCGCCGTGGCAGCCGGCGCAACATCCACGCCCATTATGATCTGGGCAATGACTTTTACCGCCTGTGGCTGGACCCGTCCTGGACCTACTCCAGCGCCTGGTTCAACGGCAACTACGCGCAGTCGCTGCAACAGGCACAACAGGCCAAGTACCAGCGCATCTGCGACACGCTGGGCCTGCAGCCGGGCATGCGGGTACTGGAAATCGGCTGCGGCTGGGGCGGGTTTGCCGAACACGCCACGCGTGCCGGCATCGCGGTGCATGGCATCACCATTTCACCGGCCCAACTTGAACTGGCGCGCCAGCGCCTGGCCGGCCAGCCGCTGGCCCAGCTGGAATTGCGCGACTACCGCGACCTGGACGGCCAGTACGACGCGGTGGTGTCCATCGAGATGTTCGAAGCGGTGGGCGAAGCCTACTGGCCGCAATATTTCCGCACGGTGCGCCGCTTGCTGCGCCCGGGTGGGCAGGCACTGATCCAGAGCATCACCATTGCCGACGCCTATTTCGAACGCTACCGCGCCAAGAGCGACTTCATCCAGCAATTCATTTTCCCGGGCGGCATGCTGCCCAGCCCCAGCCGCTTCAGCCAGACCGCCAGCGCCGCCGGCCTGCACACCAGCCAGCGGCTGGACTTTGGCCCGGACTATGCGGAAACCCTGCGCCGCTGGCGCCAGTCCTTCGAGGGGGCGCTGGACAGCGTGCGCCAACAGGGCTTTGACGAAGCCTTCATCCGCCTGTGGCGGCTCTACCTGTGTTATTGCGAGGCCGGTTTCGACGAAGGCCGCATCGGCGTCAGCCAGTTTCTGTTGCAA
>NZ_JAELTZ010000061.1:0-16618 GCF_016429115.1 Aquitalea sp. ASV15
GCGCAGGATCGGCCTGCCGCGCGAGATCGCCGAAATCAGCCTGCTCATGTACCGGCTGGTATTTCTGCTGCTGGACACCGCCAGTGCCATGCATATCGCCCAGGCTGCGCGACTGGGCCAGCGCAATCGCAAACAACAACTGCGCTCGCTCGGCCTGCTGCTGGCCAATCTGTTTCCACGCGCCATGGACCGGGCCGGCCGAATGGAAAACGGCCTGGCCGCCCGCGGCTGGAATGGCGAATTCATGGTACTGCGGCGCACCCAGCCGCTGTCGCCGCTGCGCCTGACATGGACCAGCCTGTTACTGGGCAGCGTACTGCTGGTGGGAAGCCTATTTTCATGAACACCATTCTCAGCGTCCAGCAGCTTGGCCATAGTTTCCCCGGCGATATCACTGCCCTGTCGGACATCGATCTGTCCATCCGCCAGGGCCGCTGCCTGGCCTTGCTGGGGCCAAACGGCTCGGGCAAGAGCACCTTCATGCAGCATCTGAATGGCAGTTTGCGGCCACAGCATGGCCGCGTGTTGCTGCAGCAAGAGCCGGTCAGCTACTCGCGCCAGGGACTTAACCGGCTGCGCAGCAAGGTGGGCCTGGTGCTGCAGGATGCCGATGACCAGCTGTTTGCCGCCTCGGTCTATGAAGACATCTCCTTCGGGCCCTTGAATCAGGGGCTGACAGCGGCCGAGACAGGGCAAAGGGTGGAAGCAGCAATACAGGCCATGGGCCTGGCCGGGCTGGAAAATCGCCCACCGCACATGCTGTCCGGCGGCCAAAAGAAACGGGTGGCCATTGCCGGCGCCCTGGCCATGGCGCCGCAGGTGCTGCTGCTGGATGAACCCACCGCCGGGCTGGATCACGCCGGCATTGCCCAGCTGATTGACATCCTGCAAAGCCTGATGCAGCGCGGCATCACCATCGTGTTTTCCACCCACGATGTCGATCTGGCCTGCCGCCTGGCCGATGATATCGCCCTGTTTGCCGCGGGACGGCTCATCGGCTTTGGCGAACGCAGCCGGATCTTGCTGGACCAGACGATGCTATTGGCGGCCGGGCTCAGCCCCTCCCTGCTGCTGCAAATGGTGGCCTTTGCCCGGCAGCACGGCTGGCTGGCTGCCGATGCCGCCATGCCGCGCACCGACCACGAGATCATGGCGCTGGTCGGCAAAGCGCAGCTGGCGGGGTAAGCAGGCTCGACCCGATGAGCACGCCAGGCATCATCTACGCAGTGCCCAGCACCGACAAGGCCTTCAGGAATGAACCACATCTGCCGGCTGCGTTCCGCCCCAGCATGAAATAAACCCTGCAGCAGCGGCCAGCGCAGCCGGCCATTGCCCGTCTCACGGCCTGCGCTCTGACCTGAGCGGCCACCGCGCCATCTCGTAGCTCTCCTTGTAAACCGCTGCCTTGCCTGCCTGTTGGCCTGACGGCAAATCGGCATTGCATTTATATCGTATTGCGATATATTTAAACGACAGCCCTGCTGTTTTTCAAGGAGAATGCCATGAGTCCGCTTAGCCCCTTGCGCATGTTGTGGTCGTCAGGCCATAGCTGGGACAGCCTGTCCCAGTCCCATCCCACGCTTGCTGCCAGCTTTTGTCGACTGGTATTGCCCGGTTCGCTGCTGGGAACGGCGATGATCCTGTTTGCGGCCAGCTTTCATGGTGATGTCTATGGCCCGGAGGTTTCCTTTGCCCACTGGGCGCTGATCAGCCTGTTATTCATGCTCACCAATTGGCTGGCGGTGCCGCTGATGGCCTGGGTCATCCGCCAGTCGGTGCATGCGCCATCGCGGCCGGCCTTTGCCGACTGCTATCGCCTGGCGGCCATTGCCCCGCTGCCGATCTGGCTGTCCACCCTGACCTTGCTGCTGCCTTACCCGCTGTTCAACATGGCCTGCGGCCTGCTCGGCCTGCTGGCATCCGGCGCGCTGACCTATCACGGGCTGGATGCCCTGTTTGAGCATGATGACTCGGTCAGTACCCAGTCCATGGCCTACACGGTGTTTTCCGTGGGCGCCCTGGTATGGCTGTTCGTGGTGGCCTTGCTGATGCTGCCGCTGCTCTAGGCCAGCGGTCGGCAGTTTGGTCGCGGTTTGGATATGGTAAGGTAGCGCATCATCATTGCCCTGCCCGCCCATGTCCAGCCCGCTTTGCAAACAGGATTTCGAATACCTGGCCGACTTTCGTTACCGCCTGCGCCAGTTCTTGCGTTTCAGCGAGGAGCTGGCGCAAAGCCATGGCATCACGCCCCTGCAATACCAGTTGCTGTTGCAGGTACAGGGCTATCCCGGCCGGGACTGGGCCACCGTGGCCGAATTGGCCGAAAGGCTGCAATCGCACCATCACAGCGTGGTGGGATTGATCAATCGCTGCGAGAGCCAGCAACTGCTGCGCAAGGCGCCCGGCAGAAGCGATGGCCGGCAAGTGGAAATCAGCCTGCTGCCCAAGGGACTGGAGCTGGTGGAAAAGCTGGCGCAAGCCCATCGTGATGAACTGTTGCTGCTCAAGGACCTGGCAGGCAGCCACTCGCCCGATTTGCTGCTGAATATCCAGCAGGCACTCAAAACCGGAAACTAGCCGCACAAGCCATTTGTATCGCAATGCGATATGATGACCACCCCATCCATCCTGGCGCTGACTGTGCCTGACTCCATGAACCCAATCCTTAACTTCTTGCAGGGTTTTATCCCGCCCACCCTGGGCGCGGGTCGTCGCGAACGTCTTTATGGCTGCATTGGGGCCGGCGTGGGGCTGCAGGTGACCGCCCTGCTGAGCCATCTGTTCCTGGGCCAGGCCAATCCGTGGTTTATCGCGCCGATGGGGGCGTCTGCCGTCTTGCTGTTTGCCGTGCCTTCCAGCCCACTGGCCCAGCCCTGGTCCATCATCGGCGGCAATATGCTGTCGGCGGCCATTGGCGTGAGCTGTGCCCGGTATATTGGCGACCCGGCACTGGCCGCCAGCCTGGCTGGTGCGCTGGCCATTGCCGCCATGTTCCAGCTGCGCTGCCTGCACCCGCCTGGCGGGGCAGTCGCCATTACCGCGGTGCTGGGCGGCCCGGCCATCCACGCGCTGGGTTACCAGTTCGTGTTGTGGCCGGTGGCGGTCAACTCCGCCCTCATGCTGGGCATGGCCCTGCTGTTCAACAATGCCTTGCGCCGGGGCTATCCGCACCGGCCTCAGCCCGCCCCCAACGCGCACCATACGGCCGACCCCCTGCCCAGCCAGCGCCGTGCCATCAGCCAGCAGGATCTGCATCAGGCCCTGGCCGCGCATGGCGAGGTACTGGATATCAGCGAGGAGGATTTGCTCGCCATTCTGACGGCGGCAGAGGAGCAGGCACAGCAGCGCCGGCTGGGGGGTATTCACTGCGCGGACATCATGTCGCGCGATGTGGTGAGCATTGCGCCGGATGCCAGCTTGCAGGAGGCCTGGGACAAGCTGGCCCATCACAAGATCAAGGCGCTGCCGGTGGTCAGCCCGGCACAAGCGCTGACCGGCATAGTGTCACTGCATGATTTTTTCCTGCCGCGTGATGGGCAAGCAGCCCACCTGCCCGGCAGCCCCGGCTGGGACCGCGGCACGGTGGCCGACATCATGACCAGCCCGGTGCGCCATGTTGCCGCCCTGCAGCCGATTACCGCCCTGAGCCGGGCTTTTTCCGATGGCGGCCTGCATCACATGCCGGTGGTGGATGCCGATGGCAAGCTGTGCGGCATCATTACCCAGTCCGACCTGATCGCCATCCTGCTGAAAAACTGATTCAGTCGGCCGCGCCCTGCAGGCGGTCGGCGTCCAGCAGCACGATTTCACGGCCATTGACTTCAATCAGCCCGGCCTCGCTCAGCTGATGCAGCATGCGCGAGAAGGTTTCCGGCGTCAGGTTGAGCCGCGAGGCAATCAGGTTCTTGTTGACCGGCAGCGTCACCACCGGCATTGGCCCGCGCTGCGGGTCGACATTCTGCAGCAGATAGCCGGTTACCCGTTGCAGGGAATTTTCAATGGAGTAGCGCTCCACATCGCGCACCAGGCCATGCAGGCGCATGGCCAGGCCGGCCAGCAAGCGACGGGCAAATGCGGCATCGCGCTCTATCGCCTGGTAAATGGCTTGCGCTTCCACTTTCAGCAAAAAACCGTCTTCCAGAAACTGCGCCATCACCGGGCAGGGCCGCCCCAGAAACATCACCGCCTCGGCAAAGCTCTGCCCCGGATGAATGATCTCCATGACTTTTTCACTGCCCTGGGCGGAGGAAATGGCCAGCTTCACCCGGCCATACACCACCAGAAACATGCCATCGCACGGGTCGCCCTTCTGGAACACGACCTGCCCCTTGCTGCCACGCACTTCGTGGGTAAAAGGCACCAGCGCCTGGATCTGCGCTTCAGACAGTTCCTGAAACAGCGGCTGGTGACGCAAGAAAGCAGGGATATCAACTGTAGCCATGGTCATTTCCGTATGCCTAAGCGGGTGGATAACAAGCGGTGCCACGTCCAGCCGGCCGATACCGCCCACGCTGGCGACTATAGGCCACTGGCCTTAAAGCCACCATGCGCTGTAAGCAGGGAGGGGACTAGTTCTACCGACCTAGTCCGCCAACACGCACCGGGCCGGCATGCTGTCGCAGTGCGCCCTGCGCGCTAGTGGCTGGTGCCTTCGGAACGGTTGATCTTGTTGAACACATTGTATTTGCCGATGGGCTTGGCCATGGGCAAGGCGGCCACTTCGCGCAGGGTTTGCGCATCCACCACAATCAGTTCGCCGGGATTTTCCATCACCGATACCAGCGCATAACGGCCATCGCGGGTGAACTCGACATGGGCGGTGGTCTTGCCCGGCCGCAACACCAGCTGGCGCACCACGCTGAGGCTGCGCTTGTCGATGATGGACAGCGTGTCCTTGTGCGCACTCATCATGGAGTCAGCCCAGGCATAGGGCGTGTTTTCATGGCTGCGCAGGAAGAAGCCCGGTCCCGGCAGCTGCACCTGTTTGATCAACTGCCAGCTGTCCATATCGACAAAACTAAGCTGACCACCCTTGAGATTGGGCGTGGCCATGATGCGGTGGCCATCGCGCTCGAAACTGATGCCCGACCCCAGATGCGGCATGCCATCCAGCGGCAGGTCGGCCACCTTGCTGTGCGCATCCAGGCTGATCACCTGTGCCTGGCCGCTGCGCGAGGCACCCAGTACATGGCGGTAGGACGGGTCGAAATAAAAGTCATCCAGTACCATGGACAGCGGCGTCACCCGTGGGGTGAGAAAGCCGGGCTGACCCAGCGCCTCGCCCATTTTATAGTCGTGCACCAGACCGGCATAAACCGGCGCGGCATGGCGGTCGTAGCTGATTTCCCATAGCTCCGGCACATCTTTCAGCGCCACCACAAAGCTATGGCGTGGCTCAGCTTCGTACACGGCCGACACCCGCGACGGATGACCGGCCGCATCACGCACCGCAATGGTTTTCACCGGTGCCAGGCCGTGGGCGTCCAGCAGCACCAGCGTCTGCGGCAGGGTGTTGCCGGCCAGAATCCAGTTGCCGTCATCCGATACCGCGATATTGCGGGTATTCAGGCCCACGCGGATGTCCGCCACCACTTGCAGGCTGTACAGGTCGTACTGGGTCACCCAGCCATCGCGGCTGGAAAAATACACAAAGCGACCATCGGGGGAAAACTTGGGCCCGCCATGCACCGCATAGTGGCTGGCAAAACGGGTGATGGGCCGGAAGCGGTCGCCATCCAGCACCGTGACATGGTGGTCGCCCGCTTCCACCACCACAAACAGGTTGAGCGGGTTTGCCGTGTATTGCGGCCTGGCCGGCAGGCTGGAGAGCGCCACCGGCTGACGGTGCGAGGCGCGCATGTCGGCATCGCTCCAGCGCGGCGGCGTGGCCGGAGCGCTTTGTACATAAGCGGTGAGCAGGCTGATCTGCTCATCCGTCAGTTGGCCGGCAAAACCGGCCATCTGGGTGGCGCTACGGCCCTGGCGGATGGTGTTGCTGATTTCGGCGCTTTTCAGCCGCTCCAGACTTTCCGGCAGCAAGGCCGGGCCCATGCCGCCCAGCCGGTCCGCCCCGTGGCAGCTTTGGCAGTACTGGCCGTATAACTGCGCGGCGGCGGAGGGTTCTGCGGTGGGAGCAGCCTGCAGCGGCAGGCTAAGAGCTATGCCGAATAAAACAAGCCAGTATTTCATCATGCAGTCTCCCTCTGCCATGGGGTCAGCGGTGCCAGCGCGTGCACGCCACTGGCCACGCCCACTTCTTCATCGCTCAGATAACAGGCCGGGTCTGCCGCCCAGACATTCCCGGTCAGCTCCAGCGCCCGTATCCGGGTATTGCCATTGCAGATAGCCAGATGCTGACAGGCGGCACAGCGCCCCTCCACCGGTCGTGGCGACTGGCGCAAGCCAGCCAGCAAGGGGTGGGACAGGTCCTGCCAGATGGCGGAAAACGGCCGCTGGCGCACATTGCCCAGCGTCACCTTCCACCACATGGTGTCCGGGTGCACATTGCCCAGATTGTCGATATTGGCCACGTTCACCCCGCTGGCGTTGCCACCCCAGGCCAGCAGGCGCTGACGCAGCTGCGCCGCCTGTGCCGGGTAATGGCGGGCAGCCCAGTGCAGCAGGTAAACCGCATCGGCGTCGTTATTGCCGGTGACAAAATCACGCGGCTGGCCAGCGCGGATGTGCTGCAGGCAGGACTCGATCAGCAAGTCCATCGCCCAGCGGGTGCGCGGCTGACGGGCATCATCCGCCCGGTGCTTGTTGCCGCGCCCGGCATAATTGAGATGGGAGAAGTAAAACTTGTCGATATTCTCCACCGCCAGCAGCTGCAATAGCGCAGGCAAGTCATCGGCATTGTCTTCGGTCATGGTGTAGCGCAGGCCCACTTTCAGCCCGGCATCGCGTGCCAGCCGCATGCCGCGCAAGGCCAGCTCGTAGCCACCGGCCAGGCGGCGGAAGCGGTCGTGGGTGGCACCGATGCCATCCAGACTGACACCGACATAGTCAAAGCCCACCGCGGCCAGCGCGGCAATATTGCGCTCATCAATCAGCGTGCCATTGCTGGACAGGCCAACATAAAAGCCCATGGCCTTGGCGCGGGCGGCCAGTTCGAAAATATCCGGCCGCAGCAGCGGCTCGCCACCGGACAGAATCAGCACCCGCACGCCAAAGGCGTGCAGATCGTCCATCACCGCACAGGCTTCTGCCGTACTCAGCTCGCCGACAAAGTCCTTGTTGGCTGAGGTGGAGTAGCAATGCTGGCAGGTGAGGTTGCAGCGGCGGATCAGGTTCCAGATCACCACCGGGCCGCTGGGCTTGCCGCTACGCGCGTGGACGGTGGTCGGGTCCAGCAGGCTTTGCAGATAGGGTGTCAGGCGCAGCATGGCTGGCTCCGGCAATGGTGACGGCCATCAGTGTGCAGGCCGCCTGCCGTCCAGCTCCTTGACCCGTATCAACGGGATCAATCCCGGCTTACACCCGTAGGCCGGACTTTTTCAGGATGCGGGTGGAAAACAGCAGCGCATGGCGACGGCAGTCCGGACCCAGCAATTGCAGCAGCTCCGCCTGCTGTTCGCGTACGGCGCGGCGACTGCCACCATGCACCATGGCAAACAGGTTGTACGGCCAGTGCGGCAGATGACGCGGACGCCGATAGCAATGGCTGACGCAGTCCAGCGCACCCAGTTGCTGGCCCAGTTCGTCCACCAGCTCGTCCGCCACATCGAACACCGCCATGCCGTTGGCGCGGTAGCCGATGGCGTAGTGATTGGGTACCGCGCCGATGCGGCGGATCACCCCCTGCTCCAGCATGCGGCCCAGCCGGCTCAACACCTCTTGCTCCGGCAATTGCAGGCTGTCGGCCAACTGACGGTAGGGCTGCGCCACCAAGGGCAGACCGGCCTGGCTGGCGCGGATCAGCCGCCAGTCGTCTTCGTCCAGTTCTGGCGCCATGGGCTGTTCATCCAAACGGCCACGCCCGGCGCTGGCCTGCCCCACTGCCGCCTGGCCGCCCACGGTAAAACGCATGCCGACAAAGTATTCGCGCTGCTTGGGGAAGGCATGCACGGTGAGGCCGGTGAGCAGTTCGATGGCACTGCAGGCGGCGGAAATCCCGGCCTGGCTGGCGGCGGCCAGTACAAACCACATGTTCAACTTATGCGTACGCTGATAGTTGTGCGCCACCGCCGGCAGGCTGTTGACTGCCGCCGCCACTTCGTCAAAGCGTGCCGGTGGCACCGCCAGCGCCGCCAGCACAAAGCAGCCGCCCATGCGTTCTATCTGGTACAGCGGGCCAAAACGGGTGAGCACCTGGCGCTGTAGCAGGCCATCCAGCCCCTGCAGCAAGGCCCGTTCGCTGCAGCCCAATACAGCAGCAGCGCTGGCAAAGGGCTGGCTATCCAGCGGAAAGCCCCCTTGCAATTGGTTGACGATGCAGGTTTCCAGCGGGTTGAGCGTAGCCCGGCTATGCGTGATGGCCATAACAGGCTCCGCGTTGGGTGTAGCGTTTGATTGAGGGCAGTACGGCATGCGGGTAAGGCTGCAAGTCGTATCGCCGGATCAGTTCGTCCAGCATGGCCTGCAGGCTGGCGGCGTCCAGCGCGTGAATCATGCAGAACAGCTGGTAAGGCCAGTGCGGCGGCCGCGCCGGGCGCTCGTAACACAGTGTCACTGCCGGCTCCGTCGCCAGTCGCCTGGCGATGGCTTCACGGCTGGCGGCATCGTCGATCTGCCACACGCACATGGCATTGTGGCGATAGCCCAGCTCGGCATGGCGCAGTACCGCGCCAAAGCGCCGCAGCACCCCTTGCGCTTGCCAGTCCTGCAATTGCTGCAGCACTTCCTGCTCGGTCAGGCCACAACTGCTGGCCAGTAGCTGGAAGGGGCGCAATTGCAGCGGCAGGCCGTCACGCAGCGCGGCCAGCAGGCGCTGCTGCCGCCAGTCCGGGCGAATAGGGTCTGGCTGGCGCTGCGGCTGGCGCTCGGCAGTGCTGCCATCCAGCGCAAAGCCCAGGTCGATATGGTATTCGCGCAGCAAGGGCAGGTTGAGCGGCACCAGACCGGTAGCCAGATGAATGCGTGACAGCACCTCGGCCACGTTGGCGGCATCGCTGGCGGTCACCACAAACCACAGGTTGAAGTGATGCTCGCGCTGGTAGTTGTGGTTGACCTCAGCATGGCTGCTGACAAAGGCAGCCACCGCATCCAGCCGCTCCGGCGCCACCGCCAGTGCGGCCAGCGTGCTGCTACCCACGGTATTGGGGGCAAATACCGCACCCAGCCGCGACAGCAGACCGGCCTGCCGGGCCGACTGCAGCAGTTGCAGCAGGGTATTGGCCGTCCAGCCCTCGCCCAGCAGGGTGGCCATGTCGGCAAAGGGCGTGGCGCTGAGCGGAAACTGCTTCTGGCAACGGTCCAGTGCCTGCAGGCTGCGCGGTGGCAGTGTGGACGGGCCTGGCTGGTTTGGCATCACATCCCCATCCTGCCGGCACGGCTGCTGAAGAAAATGCCGGATGGCTCCAGCGCCGGCAAGGTGCGGCGTACTTCGAAGCTGGCGGTGTCGATCACCAGCAGCTTGTTGTCGTCGCGGCTGGACAGCCACACCGCATCGCCACGCGGGGTGAATTCCATATGCAGGATGGCGCGGCCCGGTTGCAGGGTCTTGATCACCTGCCGGGTTGGTACATCAATCACCTGCACCTTGTCATTGTCGGGGAAGGCAAAGTTGACCCACACCCGCCGCCCGCCCGGTTCGGCCATCACGAATACCGGTTGGCCCAGCACCGGCACTGTCGCCACCTGCGCCCAGCTGCGGTTGTCGGCCACCAATACCTCATGCTGACCGATGGCAGGCAGGAAGGCGTAATCCCCGGCAATGGACCAGCCGCGCAAATGCGGCATCTTGTACACCGGCAGGGTCTGACGGCCACGGCCATAGCCGGCCAGAATGCGCCGCACGCCAGCATCGGCATGCCAACTGTCCAGCAAGGCCAGCCCGTCTTCGCCATACAGCCCGGCAATGAAATAGCGGCCATCGCCACTGGCCAGCCCGTCGTAAGGCTGCTTGCCGATGTGCTGGAAGCGCTGGATTTTTGGTGCCGTAGGCGTACTGGCGTCCAGTACATCGATTTCATCGGCATCAAACAGCGCATAGGCAAAACGCTTGCCCGGCAGGTCGGCAAGGCCCACCACGCGCGAGGGCTGGCCATTGGCCCCGGCAGCGGCCGGAACACTGGCCAGCAAGGCCAGGCTGTCGGCATCAAACAGCTTCACCCCGCCGGGGCTGTAGTTTTGCGCGGCAATCACCCGGCCATCGCTGGAAATGGCACCGCCTATGCTGTTGCTGGCCTGCTCCACCCGCTGCACCAGCCGGGCGGTGAGCAAATCCACTTTGCTGATGGCACCATCGCGGCCAAACACATAGGCATAGCGGGCATCCGGGGAAAACACCACCGAGGCATGGGACAGATCGCCCAGGCCCTGTACCCGTGCCAGCGCCTGTTCATGGGTGTTGTCGACAATCTGCACGCTGCCACTGGCGCGTTCGATCACCACGCCCAGATTGCCCGTGCCACGCAAGGGTGGCGGACTGGCGCAGGCCGCCAGCGCCAGACTTAGCAAAGCAGCCAGCAGGCGGGCTAGCGTGCGCCGCCCTGTTGCAAGAGTTGAACCAGCCATTGCGCTTCTTCTTCGGAAAGGAAAGGCCGCCAGGGCGGCATCGGGGTGCCGGGGCGGCCATTCAGAATGGTGGCCACCAGGCTGTCGGCCGGTTTGCCGGCCAGCGCCTGGGGGGTGAGCGGGCTGCCCAGCCCGCCCTTGAGGCTGAGCCCATGGCAGGCACCGCAATCGTTATGCAGCAGTTGCAGCAGCTCACCCGCACGGGGTTCTGCCGGTGGCGCTGCTGTGGCCTGCTGGCACAGGCTGGCGGCCAGCAGTGCCAGCAGCCACACGCGGCGCCTTACTGGGCCAGAATCCATGTCACCAGCTGCTTGAGGTCGGCATCCGGCACTTGCGGATTAGGCGACATCGGAATGGTGCCAAAGCTGCCGGAACCACCGGCCTTCACCTTCTGCATCAGCTTGGCGGTGACATCCTGCCCCTTGTATTTGGCCGCTACCTGCTTGTAGGACGGGCCAACCAGCTTGGCATCCACGCTGTGGCAGGCCAGGCAGTTGTATTGCTTGGCCAGTTCCGGCCCGCTGGCCGCCTGGGCCAGCCCGGCGGACATCAGGCCCCCCAGGGCCAGCGCGATCAGTGCATGTTTCATTGTTTTCTCCTTGGTCCGACAGACCATGTGCTGTCTGCCGGATTTCAACAGTGGAATGCCTGCAAGGACTTATCCCAGATCAATAAATGTCATGCTGGGTGTTGAATACATTGAACTTGCCAGTGGGAGTGACCAGACGCGGGTCCTTGATGACGGCCTTGAGCTTGCGGGTCTTGTCGTCCACCACCACGATGGCCGACTGCTTGTCCTTGCCGCTCCACACCGAGAACCACACCTCGCTGCCATCCTTGTTGTACTCCGGCTGCAGCACGCGCTTGGCACCGTCGCCCAGGCCAGACCACTCGCCAATCGGCAGGGTGACAAAGCCCTTGTCCAGGTGATTGATGTCAAACACGGCAACGCTCTGGCTCACCGCCGCATCCGGGTTCAGCGCGGTATCCACCCACAGATTGTGCGATTTGGGGTGGGTCTTGATGAACAGCGAACCACCGCCCTGCCCCTTCAGCACGCGCACTACCTTCCAGGCCTGGGCCTTGTGCTTGTCCGGGTCGGTGCCGATCAGGCTGATGCTGTCGTCGCCCAGATGGCCGGTGGCCCATACCGGGCCGTACTGCGGGTCGATAAAGTTGGCACCACGGCCCGGATGCGGGGTCTTGCCCACATCCACCAGCGCGGCCAGCTTGTCCAGCTTGGTATCCACCACCGCCACTTTGTTGGAGGCATTGGCCGCCACCATGAAGTAGCGGCCGGTGGTATCGAAACCGCCGTCATGCAGGAACTTGGCCGCGTCGATGGTGGTGGTCTTGAGGTTGGACAGGTCGGAATAATTCACCATCATGATCTTGCCGGTTTCCTTGGCATTGATGACGAATTCCGGCTTGAAGTGGCTGGCCACAATCGAGGCCACGCGCGGCTCGGGGTGGTATTCGTTATCCACCGTCATGCCACGGGTGCCGACAATCTTCAGCGGCTTGAGGCTGTTGCCGTCCATGATCACGTACTGTGGCGGCCAGTAGGCCCCGGCCACCGCCAGCTTGTCTTCAAAGCCCTTGAACTTGGAGGTTTCCACCGAACGGGCCTCCAGGCCGATGCGGATTTCCGCCACCGTGTCCGGCTTGGCCATCCACAGGTCGATCAGGTTGATCTTGCCGTCGCGGCCAATCACGTACAGGTAGCGGCCAGACTGCGACAGGCGGGAAATATGCACGGCATAGCCGGTTTTCAGCACGCTGACAATCTGCTTGCTATTGCCGTCGATCAGCGCGATCTGGCCAGCATCGCGCAGGGTGACCGAGAACAGATTGGCCACATCCAGATTGTTCTCTTTATGCGTTGGCCGCTTTTCCGGCGGAATCAGCACCTTCCAGGTACCCAGCATGTCCTTCATGCCGAATTCCGGCGGTGTCGGCGGTTCCTGCTGCACATAACGCGCCATCAGGTCCACCTGGGCATCGGTCAGTTCACCCGAAGTCCCCCAGTTGGGCATGCCGGCTGGCGAGCCGTACTTGATGAAGGTCTTGAGGTATTCGGTGCCACGCCCCAGCGTGATGTCCGGTGTCAGCGGCTTGCCGGTGGCCCCCTTGCGCAACACCCCGTGACAGCCGGCGCAGCGTTCAAAGTAAATCTGCTTGGCGTGGCCGAACTCCGCCTCGGTCATCGGCGGCGCCTTGGGGTTGATGTTCTGGTGCATCGGCTCGGCAGCCAGCGGCGAGGCGGCTCCCTGGTATTTCGCCTCCGGGGCGGAAGGCGAGGTGGCGGCAGTATCCGCCCAGGCCTGCATCACGGAAAAAGGCAGGGCCGCCAATAACACACTTCTTGGCAGCCAGGACAAGCGCGGGGTCTTCATGGTTAGGGCTCCAGCGTGACAGTAATGCTTGGTTGCCGGCATCTTCATCCCGCAGGCATATGCCCCTCCTTGATTCGAATCAACCGTTTAGCCACGACCCCACATGCAATGCAGGCAAGCAGCCGGATTGCTGCTATAGCGGCAGCACATCCAAGCTGCGCAAACTTTTACCCGGATACACATGAATCTGGCAGATACTTACAATACGAATGCAGACGCATCAGACTGATGCCGTACAGCTTCCATTTGCGGGCTCCTGACCGAGGACGATGAAAAATGTTCTGTCGCTTTACCTTGCTGTTTCAGGCAGCCGTGCTGGCTTGTATGCTCAGCAATATTGCCCACGCCTCCGGTACCGTCACCATTTCAGTCATCCAGAATGATCCGGTGGATGCGGTCGGATTCCGGATTATCAAAGAGGCGTATCGCCGTATCGGCATGACTGCATTGGCTTCCCCACTCCCCAGCAAACGGGCCATCGCGGCTGCAGACTCCGGCAGCAACGATGGCGATGCCATACGTGCAGAGGGTATGGAAATCCAGTACCCACACCTGCTGCGGGTACCCGAGCCCGTGATGTCCATCGACACCTACGCCTTCACCACCCAAGCTGAAGGGCTTGAAATCAAGGGTTGGAACAGCCTGAGGGGCCATCAGGTCTGTATCAGGCAGGGGATATTCCTGCAGGAGGCAAAAACGAATCAACTGCTGGTCAGCCATGTTGTCACGATTGCCGATGCAATCAGGATGCTGATTGCCGGACGCTGTGACGTTGCCACCTTAAGCAAATGGGCATGGCTGGAGATTGCAGAAATGCATGCAGGCAATATCCGTCAGCTACAGCCAGCCTTGGCGAGCAACCGGATGTATCACTACCTCAATATCAGAAATGCTCATTTGCTTGCTCCACTGGCACAGGCACTGCAGCAGATGAAGGCTGATGGCACCATGACCATCCTGGAAAACAAAGACAAGGAAGTAATCGAGGCCGCCATGACGAGTTATTCACGGCAGAAAGTATCGCAGGCCCGGTCATCCTTCAAGGCAGACTGAAGCGGCCCTCGTTGCTGCCATATAAGACTGCTCCAGCAACAGTACCGGAATCCGACCCCATCATTTTCCCGGCAAGTCCAGCGACTTCTGTTCCGGCTGCACCTCCAGCCCCCAGTCGCCGTATTCATACCAGTCCTCGCCCAGTACCTCCGCCGGATGCTGGGTGCGGCCGGAGCCATTGCCGCATTGCAGGGAATCGGCCGGGCAGTATTTGTCGCAGCCCCAGCAGATGCGCTCCGGGTGCGGTGGATTGAGCGGGAATTTTTTAGCCATGCGCCATTATCGCGCCGCGGCCAATGCCGCTCATGGACACATATCAAGAAATGGCCTGGCCGCTGCCAAAAAAAACCCGGCCACCAGGGGCCGGGAAAAAAGGTGCGTACACCTTGGAGTACAGGTCAAGTAATCAATAACCAGCTCAGCGGGTAAAGCCGGCGTACAGGCGGGTCAGTACCTGTGGCAGGGTCTGTGCCTGCTGCACCACCACATAGCCGCGGTGGCCAAACAGATGCGGCAGGTAGTCACCGGCCTCGCGGTCCACCGTCACGCAAAACGGCAGCAGACCATCGCGGCGGGCTTCCAGAATGGCCTGGCGGGTGTCCTCGATGCCGTATCGGCCTTCGTAGTGGTCCAGGTCATTGGGCTTGCCATCGGAAATGATCAGCAACAAGCGGCGGGCTGCCGGCTGTTGCAGCAGGATGCGGCTGCTCTGGCGAATGGCCGCGCCCATGCGGGTGTAATAACCGGGGCGAATGGCGATGATGCGGCCACGGGTGGTGTCGTCGTAGCGTTCGGCAAAATCCTTCAGCACCTGCAGACGCACTTCCTGGCGGCGGATGGAGGAAAAGCCGTACAGGCCAAAGGCGTCGCCACTGGCGGACAGCGCTTCGGCAAACAGCAGCAGGCTGTCGCGTATCACGTCAATCACCCGCCCGGCTTCCCCTACCCAGCTTTCGGTAGACAGCGACAGGTCGGCCAGCGTCAGGCAGGCCAGGCTGCGCTCCCCCGGCGGCCAGGCCTGGTAGAGCGCGGGCTCGGCGATGGCCACGCCGCTCATGCGCTCGGACATGAAACGGATGACGCGATCGATATCGATATCCGGGCCGCTGGCTTCGCCACTGCGCCGCACCCGCTCCGGCGCCAGCGCCTGGAACTGGCGGCGCAGACGCCGTGCCAGTGGTTGCAGGCGGTCCGGCAGGGCAGCGGGCTGGGCATCACGCGGCAGCATGGGCTTGATGATGCAATGGTCTTCCACCAGCTTTTGCTGTTTCCAGTTCCATTCCGGCAGCTTCAGCCCCGGCCCCAGCGGGCTGTCATCGTACGCCGCCGCTGGCAAGTCCAGGTCAAACTTCAGCTTGCTGGACTTGGTATCGGCATCCTGCGCCAGCGACAAGCGGTTCATGTCCTCTGCCGCGGCCTCGCCATTATTGTCATCGTCCTCTTCGCTATGGCGATTGACCTTGACGTACTCATCCCAGGTAAACAGGCTTTCGGCACGAAACACCAGCAACATGCCGTTTTTCCGTTCGTCCTGCGCCACGCGCTGGGCGCGATAGCGGCGGCGGCCTGAGCGCTGGTCGGGCCGTTTGCCTTGCGGGTTTTGCGCCGCGTTCTGCGCCGCCGCCCCCGCCTGCTCTACCGTGGGCGGCAGCGGATGCAGCCACAGCGGCACCGGCAGTGGCGGCTGGGTAATCGGCGGCAGAATCTGTTCGATCTCCGGCTGGCGCAAGGCCGCCTGGATGGCACGCTCGACGGCGGACTCGCCTGGCGGCAGCCTGGCCGGATCCGGGCGCATGGGCAGCAAGGCAGCCAGCAGCTGCTGGTATACCTGTGCCAGGCCGGGCATGGCGGCCAGGCAAGCGGCGGTGGCCGCGCGGTTGCGGTTCAGCCAGTCGCCGGGCGGCACCGGAGCAGCCGCCAGCGCCATCAGCCAGAAATACAGCTGGCGATTCAGTGCTGCATCCGGGTACAGGTCCAGCTTGTCCGGCAGGTAAAACGCCTGGCTGTCGCGCCAGGCCAGCTCCACCTTGGTGCCGGTGCCGGCCAGCCGTTCGAGCAGCCGCCGCCGTGCGCCATGTTCGGTGCCAACCGTGGAGCGCAGCACCAGTGCCGGGTCACCGCCCATGGCACGGAAAAACAGCGGGGCCTGGCCGGCGATGCTTTCCAGCTCCACCGCCGCTGCGGGATGGCCACGGTAGGCCGCCCGGCGCACCAGCTTGTCCCACCAGCCGCCTACGATGTCTTCCATGTGCGCGCTACCTGGCGGGGAACTGGGTGTCGATCACCGCCAGCAGCGCGGCGATGGTATCGGCCTCATCGCTCAGCGGCTCGGCCAGTGCCGTGCGGCAGGCCAGCTGCGGCGCCATGCCGGACATCATCAGCTTGGCAGCGTAGACCAGCAGTCGGGTGCTGACCGATTCGTCCAGATCATAGCCAGTCAGGCGGCGCAGCTGACCGGCCAGCGTCACCAGCTGGCGGGCCTGGCTTTCGGC
>NZ_JAELTZ010000062.1:0-16576 GCF_016429115.1 Aquitalea sp. ASV15
TGCGTTCGCCCATGCCGATCAGTACCACGCCGTTGCCGATGGGCATCACGTCGCCGCCTTCCAGCGTGGCCGGGCCGTGGTTCTTGTCACAGTCGCCCCACCATACCTTCACCTTGCCGGCGAAGTACGGGTGGTGCTGGTAGATGGCTTGCAGGATCAGGGTTTCCTGACGGCGGGCCGGCCAGTACATCGGGTTGAGCGTCACGCCTTCGTAGATCCAGCAGGACGGGTCGCGCTGGAACAGGCTGTTGGGAATCGGCGGGATGACGAATTCGGACTGGTCGAGATAGCCACCGAACAGGCCTTTGGGGTCGAACGGCAGTTCGAACTTGGCAATACCGCCGATCAGGTGCTCGGCCAGTTGGGTGGACGGCATTTCGTCCAGCCAGCTGCGCAGGTCGGTCAGCATGCCGATACCGACGTTGTCGGCCTTGACCTTGCGGTCCAGCAGCCAGCTGCGGGCGGCCTTGTCGTCCAGCACCTGGGCCAGGGCGTCGTGGGCTTCAATGACATGGATGCCACGGGCGCGCATCTGTTCAACCATGTAGGCGTGGTCTTTCTGGGCACGTTCCACCCAGATCACGTCATCAAACAGCAGGTCGTGGCAGTTGTCGGGGGTGAGGCGTTTGTGGGCCAGGCCCGGACGGCACACCATCACGCTGCGCAGCTTGCCGCATTCGGAATGCACACCAAATTTGCCGGTCATGATGAATCCTTTCAGATAAGTAATCGCATAAACCTTTTTCCGTACACTCCCTTGCCGGGGCAAAGGAGTGGAAAGCAAAAGGCTGGCTTCAGTTTTCGGTCTCGTAACGTTCTTTGATCTGCCAGACATACACTGGCAAACCCAGCATCAGCAGCAAAATCCCCCACATCACAATCTCGGCGCCGGCACCAAACAGTGCCCACACCGCATAAAGGAAACCGATGGAGGAAAAAATCAGCGGCGCGGTAAAGTCGCGCCGGCTGTATTTGCCCTTTTGCATCAGCATGATGGCCAGCAGCGCCATCGAGCAGAAGGCATAGGGCAGCAAGGTGGTGGCGGTGGCCAGCAGGATGATGAATTCAAAAATCTTCACCCCGCCCTCCCCGCCCGCGTATTTCATCGCCAAGAGCACCGTCACCAGGCCGCTGGAAAGCAGCAGGCCGAACAGCGGCACACCCTGGCGGTTGGTCTGACCAAAGCGGCGCGGGAACAACTTGTCCCTGGCGGCGGCATGGGGTACATGGGCTTGCATCAGGCTCCAGCCATTGAGTGCGCCAAAGCAGGACACCACCGCACCCAGCCCAACCACCCAGTAGGCCCAGTCGCCCCACATCAGGCGGGCGGCATCGGCAAACGGGGCTTGCGAATTGGCCAGCATGGCCGGTGACATCACCCCCATCAGCGACACCGTGGACAGGATGTACAGCACGGTGGCCAGCAAGGTGCCGATGACCGTGGCACGCGGAATGGTCTTGCTGGGGTTGACCACATCACCGGCGGGAACCGAGGCCGACTCCAGCCCCAGAAACGCCCACAGGGTGAGCGCCATGGTGGCGGAAACCGAACTCATCAAAGGCTTGCCGTGCGGGTTGAACACCAGGTTTTCCGGGTGCATGTAGAAGAAGCCGATAAAGGTGACGGCTGCCAGTGGCAGCAGTTTGAGTACGGTGGTGACTACCGCCACCAGGCCGGAACTGCGTGCACCACGGCTGTTGATCCAGGTAACGGTCCAGATCAGGCCGATGGAAAAAGCCCCTGCCAGCAGCTTGTCCTGCCCCAGTTGCGGGAAAAACACCTGCATATAGCTGGTGGCAGCCACCGCCAGGGCGGCGTTGCCCGCCCACAAGGCTATCCAGTAACCCCAGGCAATCCAGAACCCGGCAAAGTCGCCAAAGCCGGCATGGATATATGCGTAAGGGCCACCCTCTTTGGGAATCATGGCGGAAAGCCGGGCAAACACCAGCGCCAGACAAATGGCACCGGCCGAGGTAATTGCCCAGCCGATCAGGGACATCCCCCCGTAGGGGGCTAGTGAAGCGGGAAGCAGGAATACACCGGAACCGATCATATTGCCCACTACCAGGGCGGTACACATCCACACGCCCAGTGCCGCTTTTTTTACTTTGGTCTCGCTCATGGTCTTGTCTCCATCGAGGCCGAAAATCGAAGCTGTTAAAGAACATGTTCTGTATGAGCTTCACTATATTAGTATTTAATTATTTTGTAAATGTGCTATTTACGCATATGTAATTCCATGTCGCGGTTTTGAAAATGGCGGCCAGCGCACTCACCCGGACTACGGCCGGAGCGTGCGGAGCGGCAGCTACCTATTAGGATGTAGATGGTTTGTACAACCAACTCCATGTGATAAATCAAATAAATAATCCGGAATAATGACAAGCATGCGGGCGCAGCCGGCACGCGGCGGCAAGCAGTGCGGTGAGGGCAGCAAAATGGTGGTAGATGGCGGCAGGGAATGGCGGGGGATGGCTTGAAACAGGCGGGCGGGTGTGCGACAAGGCACAAACGCGGAGGCGTGGCTGACAAAAATCCTGCTGCGGCATGGCACCGCCTGGTCCTTGCCTTGCCGGGGTCGGCCAGCCTTGTTCCGGGAGCGTAGCGCCATTGGCTCAGCCTCGCGGCGAAGGCCGGGTTGAGCTTGCGGCCATCAGCATGGCGCGGGCTTGCTTACTGCGGCAGCGGCGTAGCGCCGCACAGCATCAACAGCGTGTTACAGCTGACAGGGGCCGGCCGGCACCCGCGCGAGCGACCAGTTGGACTTGGCCCACTGCCACAATTCGGCCACGCTCTGGCAGTCGGCAGGTGGCACATGTCCCAGCCGGCACAGCGCCAGGCGCAGCTCGCGGCTGACATCGGCGGCATCGATGGCCGGAGCCAGCGTCTGCTTGGATAGCTTCTCGCCCGCCGCATTCACCAGCAGCGGCAGATGGCAGTAAGTGGGGGTGCTCAGGCCCAGGCTGCGCTGTATGTGAATCTGGCGCGGTGTCGACACCAGCAGGTCGGCCCCGCGCACGATGTCACTCATGCCTTGCTCCGCATCATCCACCACCACCGCCAGCTGATAGGCCCAGTAGCCATCGGCGCGCAGCAGCACAAAATCGCCGATATCGCGCGGCAGGTCCTGCTGATACGGGCCCTGCAGGCGATCGACAAAACCCACCGCCGGCTCCTCCACCCGCAGGCGCCAGGCATGGCTGGCACGCTGGCTGCGGCAGCCGGCCCGACACCAGCCCGGATAGACATAGCCATCCACGCCACGACTGGCGACGCTGGTGATTTCCTTGCGTGAGCAGCTGCAGGGATAGACCAGCCCGGCATCGATCAACTGCTGCAGCGCCGCCTGATACAGATGATGGCGCCGGCTCTGGTACACCACTTCGCCATCCCACTCGAAAGCGAAGGCCTCCAGCGTGCGCAGGATGTCGTCGGCAGCCCCGGCCACTTCACGCGGCGGATCCAGGTCTTCCATACGCACCCACCATTCACCGCCACGGCGCCGGGCTTCCAGATAGCTGCCAACGGCAGTCATCAGGGAGCCTGCATGCAGCAAGCCGGTGGGACTGGGGGCAAAACGGCCGCGATAGGGAATGCTTGGCATGACGAGAGGTTTCGGCGGTGAAAATGCAGATTGCGACACGGTGCGCTGTATTTTGGTTGATAATACTTGAGTGTATTACTCGGAAATCATCCATCCACCGGCAAGGCTGCCGGCCGCATCCCGCGGCATGTCCGGGACCGGCTGCCGCAGCTGCGGAGTATCCCGTCCCATCATCAGGAGGAATCAAACGTGGCCTACGTTGTAACCGATGCCTGCGTCAAATGCAAATACACCGATTGCGTGGATGTCTGCCCGGTGGATTGCTTCCACGAGGGGCCCAACTTTCTCGCCATCGACCCCGAGGAGTGCATAGACTGCACGCTGTGCGTGGCCGAATGCCCGGTATCGGCCATTTACGCCGAGGATGACGTGCCGGCAGACCAGCGTGTGTATATCCAGCTGAATGCGGAGCTGTCCAAGCGCTGGCCCACCATCTCGGCCAGCAAGCCGCCGCTGCCCGACCATGCCGAGTGGGCCGCGGTGACGGACAAGCTGCCCCACCTGCAGCGCGACTGAATCAGATGAACAGGTCGATGTCGCCGCCGGGCTGGGTTGCGGTCTGGCGGTCCAGCCGCTGCCGGTAAGCCGCTTCCTTGGAGGCCAGGGTGCGGCTGCCCTTGAGCTTGTGCACCAGCACCCTGCCCTCATCCGGAAAGAAATACACCTTGCGGGCAAAGCTGCCCAGCAAGTCTTCCGCCAGCAGGGGAATGCCTTCGCTCTTGAGATAGGCGCGGATGAATTCGCTGTTCTGTTCGCCGATATTCACCACCGACATGCCCTCCAGCACATTGCCGGCACCAAATACCTTGGCCTCCAGCCGGTGACGCTGCGCCCCCAGCTTTTGCATGTCGGTAATCAGCAATTCCATGGCATTGACCCCGAAGCGTGCCGGCACGCTGGTCTGGCTATGCCAGTCACTGCCCTGCGGCAGCAGGAAGTGATTCATGCCGTGCACCCGTGCCTGCCGGTCCATCAGGCAGACCGCGACACAGGACCCCAGCAGCGTGGTCAGCATCAGCGGCTGGCGGGTGGCAAAGTACTCGCCCGGCAGAATCTTGATGGCATCGATCTGGAACTGCCGGTCGAAATACAGACGCTCGGAGGGCCGGTCGGAATAAGTCATGGCCCGGCCCTGTCATGCGGCAGGCGCAGGCAGTCCATCACCTTGTCCGCCAGTTGCGACAGTGGCTGCACATGCATCACCCCGCCCTGCGCCACGGCTTCGCGCGGCATGCCGTACACCACACAGCTGGCTTCGTCCTGGGCAAAGGTGATGGCCCCCGCCTGGCGCAACTGCAACATGCCCTGCGCGCCGTCCTTGCCCATGCCGGTCATGATCACCGCCACGGTCTGGGCCGCCGCCTGCGCGGCAAGCGAGGCAAACAACACATCCACCGATGGCCGGTGCCGGTTGACCGGTGGACTCTGGTCCAGGCAGATGACAAAACCCTGCGTCCCCTGGCCCAGCCGCATATGCGAATGACCGGGGGCGACATAGGCAACCCCGCGCAGCAGCGGCTCGCCGTCCTCGGCCTCCTTCACCTGCATGGCGCACAGCTTGTCCAGGCGCCGGGCAAAAGACAGGGTAAAGCCTTCCGGCATGTGCTGGACGATCAGCACCGGCGGGCAGCCGGCCGGCAGCTTTTCCAGGAATTCCTTGATGGCATCGGTGCCGCCGGTGGAGGCGCCCACGGCGATGATGGCATTCTGCCGCAACAGGGCCGGGGCCACACGCGGCGGTGCGGCGGCCGCGCTGGCCGCAAACAGTGAGGGCCGGCGCAAGCGGGCGGCCGCCACCATGCGAATCTTGTCGCGGATGTCGTCGGCGTAGCTTTGCATGGTGTGGCTGACATCCAGCGTCGGCTTGGGCAGAAAGTCCACCGCGCCCAGTTCCAGTGCACTGAGCGTGGTTTCCGAGCCGGACTGGGTCAGCGAGGAAATCATCAATACCGGGGTCGGGCGCAAGCGCATCAGCCGGCGCAAGAATTCCAGCCCGTCCATGCGCGGCATTTCCACATCCAGGGTAATCATGTCCGGGCTGGTTTCGCGAATGCGCTCGCGCGCCACGATGGGATCGGAGGCGGTGGCCACCACCTCCATGTCGGGGGCTTCGTTGATGATGGTGGTGAGCAGGCTGCGGATCAGCGCGGAATCATCCACTACCACGATTCTTATTTTTCTGCCTGCGGCTGCGCTCATGTCATCTCCGCACGTTGTGATTAACCAGGCGATAGGCCGTTCGGCCGCAAGACTGGAAGGCGTCGCTCAGATGCTGGATGTTTTCCGAGTGCCCCAGAAACAGCAGCCCGTCCGGCTGCAGGCTGGCCGCCAGCCGCTGCAGGATGGCGGCCTGGGTCGGCTTGTCGAAATAGATCAGTACATTGCGGCAGAAAATCACGTCAAAGCGTCCCATGTCCGGCCACTCGGCAGCGACCAGATTGAACTGGTAAAACGACAGCTGGTCGCGGACTTCACGCCGGATGCGCACCTTGCCGGCATTGTGCCCCACCCCGCGCAGGAAAAAGCGCTTGAGCAGGCTGCTGTCGAGCATTTTGGCCCGCTCGGCATCGTATACGCCATCGGCCGCCTGGCTCAGCACCCTGGTGTCGATATCCGAAGCCACCAGCTCCAGCCGCTGCCGGTTCAGCTGCGGCAGCGACAGCAGGGTCATGGCGATGGAGTAGGCTTCTTCGCCGGTGGACACTGCCGCGCTCCACACCCGGTAATGCCGCTCCTGCGTCACCCTTTCCATCGCATGCAGCCGCAACAGATCGAAGTGATGCGGCTCACGGAAAAAAGCCGTGAGATTGGTGGTGAGCGCGTTGACGAAGTGTTGCCACTCCGCTTCGTCATCCGCCTTTTCCAGCAGGTCCAGATAGTCGGCAAACTGGCGCATGCCCAGCTGGCGCACGCGCTTGGCCAGCCGGGAGTAAGCCATGTGGCTCTTGCTGTCGTTCAGCGAAATGCCGACACGCTGATACAGCATCTGTCGCAAGCGACGAAAATCCGCCGCGGTAAACCTGATATCGCGCTCAGTGCTCATCGGGCATCACCGCGCGGCTCAAAACTCCTCCCATTCATCGTCGTGTTGAGCCGGTCCCGGCAGGGTCTTGATGCGCTCGGCATGGAGTGCGCTGCGGGACGATACCGGTTTGACCTGCTGGCTGGGCGCTTGCAGTCGGGCGTGCTGGCCGTGCTCGTGACCGCGCGGTGCCTTGGGTGCCGACAGGCGGGCCACCGGGCTGCCGTCGAGCCGGAAAATCGACACCGCCTCCATCAGATGACGGGCCTGCTCTTCCAGCGACTCGGCGGCGGCGGCAGCCTGCTCGACCAGGGCCGCGTTCTTCTGGGTATTCTCGTCCATCTGCGTCACCGCCAGATTGACCTGTTCGATCCCGGAGCTTTGTTCGATGGAGGCCGCCGAGATATCACTCATGATGTCGGCCACGCGGCGGATGGAGCTGACGATTTCTTCCATGGTGCGGCCGGCTTCATCCACCAGCCGGCTGCCCGACTCCACCTTGTCGACCGAGTTGCCGATCAACAGCTTGATTTCCTTGGCCGCTGCCGCCGAGCGCTGTGCCAGATTGCGCACTTCGCTGGCCACCACGGCAAAACCACGGCCCTGTTCGCCGGCACGCGCCGCTTCCACTGCGGCATTCAGTGCCAAGATATTGGTCTGGAAGGCAATGCCGTCGATCACGCTGATGATGTCGACAATCTTCTTGGCACTGTCGTTGATCTCGTTCATGGTGGACACCACATTGCCCACCACCTGGCCGCCACGGGCCGCGATGTCGGAGGCGCCGATGGCCAGGCTGTTGGCCTTTTTGGCGTTTTCCGCATTCTGTCTTACCGTGCTGGTGATTTCCTCCATGCTGGAGGCGGTTTCCTCCAGGCTGGCCGCCTGCTGTTCGGTACGACTGGACAGATTGCTGTTGCCGGCGGCAATTTCCTGCGAAGCGGTATTGATGGCCTCGGTCGATTCCTGGATATTGCCCACGATGCTGCGCAGGCGCTCCACCGTGGCATTGGTATCGGACTTGAGCTGGCCGAGCATGCCTTCGTAATCATTCTTGATGGTGCGCGTCAGGTCGCCCTGGGCCAGCCCGCCCAGC
Source organism: Aquitalea sp. ASV15 (assembly GCF_016429115.1). Classification (NCBI taxonomy): domain Bacteria; kingdom Pseudomonadati; phylum Pseudomonadota; class Betaproteobacteria; order Neisseriales; family Chromobacteriaceae; genus Aquitalea; species Aquitalea sp. ASV15. Next base: position 7,724 of record NZ_JAELTZ010000062.1, read on the forward strand.
ACGATGGCGATGTCACCCAATGCCTGGCTGGTCACGCTCAACAGCTGGTTAACGCCTTCTGACAGCACGCGGAAGAAGCCGGTCTTGCCCTCCACCACCAGCCGCGAAGCATAATCGCCCTTGCCGGCGGCACTGACGATGGCTTCCACTTCCTTCTCGATCAGCACTTCACCGGTACGGTCCTTCCACTCCACCACCGTTCCCAGCCGCTCGCCCTCGCTGCCGAAGACCGGATTGGCAGTCAGCGAGAAATGACGGCCACCGACGGCAATTTCAGCCTTGTAAGTGCTGCGCAGATTGGCCAGCAGATCGCGCTGGTGCGCCGGATTACGGTGGAAGATGTCCATGCTGCTGCCCAGCACATGGCGGGCACTGAAATTGGGCAGGGCCTTGCGCAGGTCAGCCTCGGCCGTCGCCAGCATTTCCAGCACGCTGTGATTCACATAGATGATGTTGCGCTCGTTATCGGCAATCATCACATTGGTGGTGACATTGTCCAGGGCGCTGCGGATGCGGGCGTTTTCTGCCGCCACCGCACGCTCGGCATCGATGCGCTGCTGTTCGATGGCCTGCTGCGCCAGCTCGGCAGTACGGTCTATCCACTCCACGCCATAGCCCAGCCGCTCGCCGGAACGGCCGTTGATTGGCGTCAGGATCAGCTGGAAGGTGCGGCCACCGACATGGATGGTGCTCTGGTGCGGGTTGCGCAGCTGCTGCATCAGTCCACGCTGATGCGCCGGGTTGCGATGGAACTGGTCGATATTGCTGCCCAGCAGGGAGCGGGCGGTAAATTGTGGCAAGTCGCGGCGAATATCGCTTTCGGCCTGGGCAAACATATTGATGACCGACTGGTTGGCATACACCACATTGAAGTTGGCATCGGCAATCATCATATTGGTGGCGGCGTTATCCAGTGCATTGCGCACCCGGATGTTCTCCACCGCCTTGTCCGCGGCCTGGCGGATGTAGGCAAACAGGCTGCTGTTGTCATTGGCGGCCACTTTCAGTTCGGTGGTGACCTCACCTGCCGCCAGCTCCTGCATCAGCTTGACCGCCGCCGCAGGCTCGCCGCCGATCTGCCGCAACAGGGAACGGCTGATCAGCCAGCCGGCGAGCACGGCGATCAGCACCGCGGCCGCCATCAGCGCGTTCAGCAGGGCCACCGCGCCATTGGCGCGCTCCAGCGTGCCTTGCGCCACCTGCCGGGACAGGCCCTCCTCGAACTTGATGTAATCATCAATTGCCTTGAGGTAGTCCAGCTGGGTGGCACGCAGGGTTTGCAGCAGATAGCTCCTGGCTTCTTCTTCCTGCCCTGCCACCAGATGCTGGCGGAACACTGCCAGTTGCTGACGATAGCTGGCCTCGACCGTACGCAGGCGGTCGAACAGCCCCTGCCCTTCGGCTGGCACGCCGCTGGACAAGCTGCTCATCTGCCGGCTGATCAGCGTCAGTGACTCGTCGATCTGCTTTTGCTGCTGCTCCAGCACCACCGGGTCTTTGGACAACAGCAAGGTCCGGGTGGCCCGGGCGGTGATATTGACGTTATCCACCACCTTGTTGGCCTCGGCCGCGCGTGGCACATGGATGTTGGCGATTTCGTCGATATCGCTGCGCAGGCTGTGAATCTGTGCAATTGCCACGGCCATGGCGGCGATGATCACCACGACCAGCAGGCCGAAGCCCAGCAGCAAGCGATGTGACACTTTCATATTATTCATATTCACCTCTCCAAAACGCCATGTCGGCCTCAGCCACGGTCGGTCATATCCACCAGCGCCATTTCGTCACTGCTCATCAGGCGCTCGATATCCACAATAATCACCATGCGCTCCCCCTGGGTGCCCAGGCCCTCGATATACGTGGTTTCCACCACGGAACCAAATTCCGGCGGGTCGCGCAGTTCATCCTCAGCCAGCTGGATCACATCGGACACGCCATCCACCACCATCCCCACCGTCCGCTGGAAGATATTGAGAATGATCACCACGGTGAATGCGTTGTAGACCGGTTCGCCCAGCCCGAACTTGATGCGCATGTCGACAATCGGCACGATGCTGCCTCGCAGATTGACCACGCCCTTGATGAAGGCCGGAGCGTTGGCGATGCGCGTGACCGCATCGTAGCCACGAATCTCCTGCACTTTCAGGATGTCGATCCCGTATTCTTCCTGCCCCAGGGTAAACACCAGCAGCTCACGCACTGCCTTGCTCTGCCCCTGATGGTATTCCAGCTGTTCTGCCATCGGTTCTGCCTTCCCCTCATGCCTCGTCTGTCATGGCCAGTCGTGCCGCCGTTTGCGCCGGTCGCTGGTTGTGCCGGGCGATGATCGATATATCCAGAATCAGGGCCACCCGGCCATCGCCCATGATGGTGGCGCCGGAGATGCCCTCTACCTTGCGATAATTGCTTTCCAGGTTCTTCACCACGAACTGTTGCTGGCCGATGAGCTCATCCACCAGCAGGGCCAGCTGGTAACCGCCGGCCTCGACGATGACCAGAATGGCACGGGTGGGGTCGCTGGCGGCGCTGGCATCCGCATTGCCGAAAAAGGTGGCCAGCGACACGATGGGCAGGTACTGACCACGCACATTCACCAGCTGGCCGCGCCCTGCCACCGTTTTCAGTTCCGCGGCCTGCGGCTGCAGCGACTCCAGCACAAACGACAGCGGGATGACATAGATGTCCTGCCCGACCCGCACCGACATGCCATCCATGATGGCCAGTGTCAGCGGCAGGCGGATGCTGATGGTGGTGCCGAAATCCGGCATGGAGTCGATATCGATGCGCCCGCCCATGCTCTGGATATTGCGCTTGACCACATCCATGCCCACGCCGCGGCCGGACACATCGGTCACCTCGGTGGCGGTGGAGAAACCGGCCTCGAAAATCAGCCCCCACACCTCGCTGTCGCTCAGCGCATCGCTGACCGGCATGCCGCGCTCGCGCGCCTTGGCCAGGATGCGTTCACGATTGAGGCCGGCGCCATCGTCGGTGACTTCAATCACGATGCTGCTGCCCTGATGAAAGGCACGCAACGTCAACCGCCCCACCGCCGACTTGCCCTTGGCCACCCGGATTTCGGGCGACTCCACCCCATGGTCCAGGCTGTTGCGCACCAGATGGGTCAGCGGATCGGCCAGCTTTTCGATAAAGCCTTTGTCCAGCTCGGTATTTTCACCCACCATTTTCAATTCGATCTGCTTGCCCAGCTTGGCGGCCAGATCACGTACCACACGCGGAAAACGGTTGAAGACAAAGGCGATGGGCGTCATGCGAATGGACATCACCGCTTCCTGCAATTCGCGCGAATTGCGCTGCAAGGCCGAAATGCCCCCCAGCAGGCGTTCGTATTGCACGGCGTCCAGCTCCTGGCTGGACTGGGTGAGCATGGACTGGGTGATGACCAGCTCGCCCACCAGGTTCAGCAGCAGGTCGACCTTGTCGATATTCACCCGGATGGAATTTTCCACCGCCGGTGCGGCACGCTCCTGTCGCGGCGCAGCCACCGCTGCCGGCACCGGTGCCGGCGCCACGCTCGGTGCGGGCGCGGCCGGCTCCAGCGGTGCAAACAGGCCAAAACCTTCTTCCTCATGCAGCATGATCGGCGCAGCCGGCGCGGCAGCTGGCGCGGCGACCGGGGCGAACAAGCCGAAACCGTCTTCTTCATGCAGCATGTCCGGCGCCGGCGCGCTGTCGCCGCTGCTGGCAGTCAGCGGGGCGAACAAGCCGAAGCCATCGTCTTCAAAGGCAATGCCGGGGGCGGTAGCCTCGGTGGGGATGGCAATGCTGGAGGAAAGAAACAGTCCGAAATCGCCTTCGTCCTGCTGGCCATGATCCTGGGTAATGCGGAAATGCTCGGGCGAAATGGAAAAGGCCAGGGATTCGGCCACTTCGTCCGCGGCCAGGGTTGAGGTGAAAATCAACACCCAGGGCAGCTGATCGCCGCCCCCTCCTTCTTGCACCACGCTCAATTCGCCCAGCGCGGTCAGCGACTGCAACAGCGCCTGGTAATCGGTGGCCGGCAGGCAGCAGTCCAGCTCGATATACAGCGTGGTGCAAACGGCAGGCTCGGCGGCTGACGGTGGCGGCGCCACCTCCGGCCGCTGTTCGGCGCTGCCGCCGGCCACCAGCCCTTCCAGCCAGCCCTCCAGCTCGCTGACCACCGACCGCGCCACCGGCGCGCCGCCACGGTGTGCGCCCAGCATGCCGGCCAGCACATCCTTGGCATTCAGGCAGGCGTCCACCATGTCGGCAGTCAGCCGCATGCAGCCCTTGCGCACCTTGTCCAGCAGGTTTTCCAGGATATGGGTCAGCGCCGCCAGATCGGCAAAGCCGAAAGTCGCCGCACCGCCCTTGATGGAGTGGGCGGCACGGAAGATGGCGTTAAGGTCTTCGCCGTCCGGTGCCGCCAGATCTATCCCCAGCAGCACGGACTCCATGGTGGCCAGATGTTCGTCGGTTTCATCAAAGAACACCTGATGAAACTGCGACATATCGATTGACACGATGCTTCCCCTTACTCCGCAGTCCGGATAGTCAGCTGTGGAACCCGCCTGCTGTCGCCCGGTACATCACCATCAGTCTGGGCAATCAGCCAACCAGCCGCTTTACCACGTCCAGCAGCTTTTGCGGATCAAACGGCTTGACCAGCCAGCCGGTGGCACCGGCTGCACGTCCCAGCGATTTCATCTGATCGCTCGACTCGGTGGTCAGCATCAGGATGGGCGTGGTGCCATAGGCCGGCAATTTGCGCAGGGCGCGAATCAGGTTCAGGCCGTCCATGCCCGGCATGTTCTGGTCGGTCAGGATCAGGTCAAAGCTGTCGGCCTGGGCCCGTGCCAGACCACCATTGCCATCCACGGCCTCCACCACCTCATAGCCCGCACTTTTGAGAGTAAAGGTCACCATCTGACGGATTGACGCCGAATCATCGACGGTCAGTACTTTTTTTGGCATGTTGTTCCCACTTTTCTTTTGTTCACGCTCAAAACAAATCGATGCTGCCGCTCTGCATCTGCCCCTGCGCCACCGGATTATTGGAGAGGCTGATTTGCAGTTCTGCCAGCCGGGCAGAGGCTCTCACCTCCCACTGCCCTTGTTGTTGCTGCTTGTTGCTGGTCAATTCCATCATTTCCTCGATGCCGTACAAGCGCTTGCCGACATGGGCAATCAGTTGCGACACCATGTCCTGAAACTGCAGCGAGCGTACGGCATCGCCCACATGGTCAGACAGCAAACCGACACCGTGGCGCAGGCGGCTGATCGATTCGGCCATCATGTCGTCCATCACCCGGATGCGCGACGACGTGTCATCCAGCCGCTGCTTGGCCTGCAAGGTAAACATCATGTCCTGTGACGCCAGCTGGTTGATCAGCCCCTCGGCATGCTCGACCGAGCCATTCACGCGGTTGATCAGATTGCGGATTTCGTCACTGAAACTGCTGGTACGGCCTGACAGATGACGCACTTCCTCGGCCACCACGGCAAAGCCCCTGCCGGCCTCGCCGGCCCTGGCCGCCTCGATGGAAGCGTTCAAGGCCAGCATATTGGTTTGGTTGGTGATGGAGTGGATCTCGTCCAGCAGCAGGATGACCCCCTGCATCTCCAGGCCTATCGACTCCATCTGCTCCACCAGCAACATGGCCAGTCGGCTGTTTTCTACCGTTTTCTCGACAAAGCTGCCCATGGCATTGGCAATTTCATTGACGAAAGTGCTGAATGACATGGCATGCGAGTCGATGCCCACCTCGCCTTTGGCCAGGCTTTCGGCGAGCTGCAACTGTGCAGCGGCCTCCTGCGACAGGCCGGAAAAACTGTTGACCAGGGTCAGTACCGCATCCTGGATCAGTGTCTGCACCCGGCTCACCTCCAGCTTGGACTGGGAGATCTGCTCCTGGATGAAGTCAAGGCAGTCAGGCGCAACAGGTGCGGTCTGGCTGTTGCCGGCATCCGCCTCTTCCCTATCGATCACCTTCGGCTCCTTGGCTAGATACACAAAATGCAATACGAACAGCATGCTGGCGGCAAGTGGCAGGGCCAGGCTCCATGCCACAGCCCCCCAGAGTGGGCCACTGAGCAACACCAGTACCGAAATCAGGCAAAGACCGCACGCCATGACACGCCGCTGCCAATAGAAAAACACCATGTAGCCCCCGGTCACTCAGCAAAATTGCCAATGTACTATCTTCTTCATCAACCAAGACGTCAGCTTAATCAAGAAAGAAATCGACCGGACGGTGTAAATAACTGTTTTTACCTATTTAAGGATTAACTATTCATGTTTCAGGGTTTTTGAACATCCCAGGCCAAACGACTACCTGTCAGAACATATGGACCGGGCCGGTGCGGATGCAAACCCCGGCTGGCGCTGAGCCCGGCATGACCGGCATCACTTGATGGTGAACATCTTGTTGAAGCAGGCAATTTCCAGCACTTGCAACACGGTGTCGCGACAGTTGATCAGCGACATCGACTTTTTCTGGCTGGTTGCGCGCTCTTTCAACAGCAGCAGCATGCCCAGCGCCGAACTGTCCAGGAAGGGCACCTGATCGAAGTCGACCTGGATCTCCTGCACTGCCGGATTTTCCAGCAACTCCTGGCTGGCAAGGCGGAAATCCTTGTGCAGGTTGAAATCGAACTGACCAACCAGAACGAGCGTACCCACCTGACCTTCTACTTTAACCACTGGCTTCATCATCAATCCCCCTGATTCACATTACACATCCATGGCTCCCATCCCGCGGCAGGGGAGAGTCAATTCGAAATAAGCACCGCCTTGTACACGATCACCGCCCACCACCTTGCCTGCCAGTTCTTCCGCCACCTTTTTCACGATGGACAGCCCCAGGCCGGTTCCGCCAGGCCGGGTGGTAAAGAAAGGTTCGAACAGCCTGGCAGGGTCAGCGCCCTGCAAGCCGATGCCATCGTCCTCCACCCGGAAACAGACCTGCTCATCCTGCAGGGACACCGTGAGGCCGATACGACCGCCTTCCGGCGAAAAATGCATGGCATTTTCCAGCAGATTCACCAGCGCCCCCTGCAGGGCCTTGCGATCGCCCATTACCGTTATGGCAGAAGGCAGCAGGTTATTGCAATCCCAAATCATGCCACGCTCATGACATTGCGGTATCAGTACCGCAGCAACGTCCTCGACCAGCGCCGCGACATCAAGCCACTCCAGCGCACTGGTCTGGCCACGCACAAACCCCAGCATGTTCTGGATCAGCCCCTCCAGCGCCTTCATCCGCGCCAGGCTCTTGTCGACGAATTTCGCCCGGTCCTCCGGCCGCAAGCCTTCCTGCTTGAGGTTGGCGGTATAAAGCATTGCCGTGGCCAGCGGCGTGCGCAACTGGTGTGCCAGCGATGCCGCCATGCCGCCCATGGCCGCCAGCTTTTGCTGGTGGGCCAGCTCCACGGTCAGATGATGCAGGCGGCTGACATCATGCAGCAGCACGATGCGCCCCCCCGAGGCCGGCAGATCCTGATATTGCAAGGCCAGCCGACGGGCGGCCTCCTGCTGTGGCAAGGTATAGGTGCCGTCCAGCTCGGAGCGCGTCCAGCCGGCCATGACCGCATCCCAGGCCAGCCCGTCATGCTTGCCTTGCAGCAAGAGCCGGGCCGCCGGGTTTTCCGCCACCACAACGCCATCGGCAGCCAGTTGCACCACGCCGGCAGGGAGCGCTTCCAGCAGCATGCCCAGTCTTTCTGCAAGTTCGGCGTTTTCGTCACGCTGTTTTCGCAATTGATTGTTAGCCTCATCCAACTGCGCATTCAGCACGTTAACCTGCACTTCAAGCTGGCGGTATGCGTCAATCAACTGACTGGACACCGTATTGAACTGCTCGAAAGCCGCCTCCAGCATCTCCTGGTCTTTCAAATTTGATGCTGTCTTGGCCATGTTTAGCGTCGTATTTGTAAAAAGGACTTAAACAGTATGATAATGACTAAGTCTGAGCCAAGCCAACTTAAAGTCTGATCTGAGCCAAGACTGTTTTCAAAGAAAGCTGGGAAAATGAATAATTGGCGTATACAACGGGAGTATTGCGCCACCACAACGAACCGATGCAGCGGAGGTTTCTGTGTCAGAGCTTCTTAAAAAAATTGATGCCAGAACAAAACTGGCGGGGACCAACAAGCTGGAAATCCTGCTGTTCTCCCTGGGTCACGATCAGCGTACCGGGAGAAAGGAAATTTTCGGCATCAACGTGTTCAAGGTACGCGAAGTCATGCGCACCCCTGAAATCACGTCTGCCCCGGAAATGCCATCATCAGTAGAAGGCATGGTCAGCCTGCGCGGCTCGCTGGTGCCAGTGATCGATCTGGCCAAATACGCCGGCATCGTTACCAGCAACAAGCCGGAAATCATGATCGTCACCGAATACAACGGCCACACCCAGGGCTTTCTGGTCGAGGCGGTGGACACCATCCTGCGCCTGGACTGGTCTGCCATGCGCGTGCCGCCGGACATGATCACCAACCGCATGGCCGGCCTGGTGACTGCCGTCACCGAGCTGGACCAGGGCACGCTGGTGATGATGATGGACGTGGAAAAAGTGCTGGCGGAAACCTCGCTGGTGGATGATTCGCACCACTTCATCAATATCGAGCCGGTAAAAGAAGAACGCATGATTTTCTTCACCGATGACTCCGCCGTCGCCCGCAAGCAGATCGAACGCACCCTGGATGCCATGCAGGTCAAGTACGCCTATGCCATCAACGGCATGCGCGCCTGGGAAGAACTGCAAAAAATGGCCATGCAGGCCGAGCTGTCCGGCAAGCGCCTGTGCGAAAGCCTGCACCTGGTGCTGACCGACGTGGAAATGCCGGAAATGGACGGCTATATGCTGACCAAGC